>DATLGH010000095.1 GCA_035540635.1 Egibacteraceae bacterium
GTGCGGGGTCATGCGCTCGCCTCCGAGCGGGCGGGGGTGGTGTCGGCGGTCCAGAGGTGCATCGCGGCGTACGCCCGCCACGGGCGCCAGGACCGGGCGCGCGCGTCGAGGCCGGCGGCGCTGCCGTCGGCGCCGCGCGCCGCGAGCGCGCGGCGCAGCCCGAGGTCGCCCACCGGCAGGGCGTCGGGGTCGCGCAGCGCGCGCATCGCGACGTAGCCGGCGGTCCACGGGCCGAAGCCCGGCAGCGCCCGCAGGCGGGCGACGGCCTCTGCCCGGTCCCCGCGCCCGTCCAGGCGCAGGCGACCGTCGGCGACGGCGCGTGCGAGCGCCCGCAGCGCGCGGATGCGCACGCCGGTGATCCCGAGCCCGGACAGGTCCGCGTGGGCGAGCGACTCGGGCGTGGGGAAGCGGTGCGTCAGCGCGCCGTCGGCGGCGGCCAGCGGCGTGCCGTGACGGCGCACGAGCCGGCCCGCGAGGGTGGTCGCGGCCGCCACCGACACCTGCTGGCCGAGCACCGCGCGCACGGCGCACGCGAAGCCGTCCACCGCCCCGGGCACCCGCAGCCCCGGTCGCGCGGCCACGAGCGGCGCGAGGACGGGGTCGCCGCCGAGGACGGCGCGGATGACACCCGGGTCCGCGTCGAGGTCGCAGAGCTCGCGCGCGCCCCGGACGATGCCCGCGAGGTCCGCGCCCGGTGCGAGCCGCACGGTGAGTCGTGGCTCTCCCGAGCCGATCGCCACCTCGACGGTCCCCCCCGGGACGGTGCGGCGGTAGCGGCCCGCGCGCACCTCCTCCACCCCCGGCAGCGCCCGCGCGGCGAGGAACGCGAGCAGCGCGCCGGCGTCGAGCGGTCCGCTGACCGCCAGACGCAGGCTGAGGCCCCCCGGGTAGCGCCGCACGCCGGTGGGGGAGCGGCGCAGCTCGGTCGGCGTCGCCCCGAACGCCGCGCGAACCGAGGCGTTGAACTGGCGGACGCTCGCGTAGCCGGCGCAGAACGCCACCTCGGTCACCGGCAGGTCCTCGTCGAGCAGCAGGCGGGCGAGCTGCGCCCGGCGGGTGCGCGCCACCGCGAGCGGCCCCGCACCGAGCTCCGCGACGAACACCCGGTGCAGGTGGCGTTCGCTCACCGCCATCCGGCGGGCGAGGCCGCGCACCCCCTCGTCGTCGACGACGCCCTCGCGGATCGCCCGCAGCGCCCGACCGACGAGGTCGCCCCTGGCGTCCCACGCGTCGGGCGACGTCTCGGGCCGGCACCGCCGGCAGGCCCGGAAGCCGCCCTCCTCGGCGGCGGCGGCGCAGGCGAAGAAGACCACGTTGCGCCGCGCCGGGGTGCGCGCCGGGCAGATCGGCCGGCAGTAGATGCCCGTCGAGGTCACGCCGGTGAAGAACCGCCCGTCGAACCGGGCGTCGCGGCTGGCCACCGCGCGGTAGCAGGCGTCGAAGTCGGTGTGCACGGCTGTAGTGGTACCAGAGCCCGCGCCCCCCGCGCTGGCGGGAATCGGACACGGCAGTTCCTTCACGCCACGGAGGACCGCTGGGACACCGACGTGCGCCCGGCTCGCTCAGACGGCGAGGTCGGCGACGCTGTCGAGGACGTAGGTTGGGCGTGGGTCGAGGCCCGCGACGTCCTCGCGGTCGGTGACGCCGGTGAGCACGAGCGCGGTGTCCCAGCCGAGCGCCCGCGCGCCGGCGATGTCGGTGTCGGGACGGTCGCCGACCATCAGGAGCCGGCCGCGGGGGAGGCGCTCGACGACGGCCTCGAACAGCGCGGGATAGGGCTTGCCGGCGATCTCGGGCGTGCGCCCCGACGCGGCGTTGAGCGCCGCCACGGTCGCCCCGTTGCCCGGCACGAGTCCCTCGGGGGACGGGAAGGCGACGTCGCCGTTCGTGGCGACGTAACGCGCCCCCCGGCGCAGGGCGAGCGTCGCCCGGCGCAGGTCGTCCCAGACGAGGTCGCGGGTGAACCCGACGACGACGACCTCGGCCTCCTGCGGCTCGCGCACCTCGACGCAGCCGCGGCGCGCGAGGACCGTGCGGAGCCCGTCGGCGCCGACGACGAGGCAGCGGGCGCCGGGCTCGATGAGGCGTGCGGCGGCCTGCGAGGAGGTCACGACCTCCTCCGGTGTCGCCGGCACTCCCATGCCCGCGAGCTTGGCGGCGACCTCCTCGGGGGTACGCGCGGCGTTGTTCGTCACGAAGGCGACGGGACGGCCGCTCGCCCGGACGGCGGCCACGGTCTCCGCGGCGCCCGGCACGGGGCGCTCAGCGAGGTAGATGACGCCGTCGAGGTCGAACACCACGCCGACGTAGCCGTCCACGCCGGATGTCGTCGCGCCCTCCGCCGGGGCGTCGTGCGCAGCCGACACCCGGCTACAGCGACTGCAGGCGCTTGGCCATGCGCGACTTGTGGTTCGCCGCGTAGTTGCGGTGCACCACGCCCTTGCCGGCGGCGCGGTCGAGCTGACGCGACGCCGCGACGAAGCGCTCCTCGGCGCGCGTCCGGTCGCCGTCGTCCACCGCGGTCCGGAACTGCTTCAGGTGGGTCTTCAGCGCGCTGCGCATGGCCTTGTTGCGCTGGCGGCGGACCTCGTTCTGGCGGTTGCGCTTGATCTGGCTGGCGATGTTGGCCATGGCAGGGCCCTCGATCGGAAAGGAGCTGGAAGGAACGCGGAAAAATCGGCCCTCACGGGGCCGCAGGCGGCCAGTCTAGCGCTCCCGCGCGCGAGCGGGAAAGCGCCACGGAGGGCGCCGAACCGGTAGGGCGCCAGCCGCGGATAGCCTTGGGCACACATGACCTATCCCTCTGCGCGCATCCGCAACTTCGCGATCATCGCCCACGTCGACCACGGCAAGTCGACGCTGGCCGACCGCATGCTGCAGGAGACCCGGCTCGTCGAGGGCCGGATGATGCGGGCGCAGTACCTCGACCGGATGGACCTCGAGCGCGAGCGGGGCATCACCATCAAGGCCCAGTCGGTCCGCATGCCCTACACCGCGGCGGGCGGCACCGAGTACCTGCTCAACCTCATCGACACGCCCGGCCACGTCGACTTCTCCTACGAGGTGAGCAGGGCGATGAACGCCTGCGAGGGCGCGGTTCTGCTCGTCGACGCCGCCCAGGGCATGGAGGCCCAGACGATCGCGAACCTCTACCTCGCCGTGGAGGCGGGTCTCGAGGTCATCCCGGTCCTGAACAAGATCGACCTGCCCGCCGCCCGCCCCGAGCAGGTGGCGCTCGAGATCGTCTCGTTGCTCGGCGGCGACGCGGAGGACATCCTCGCGGTGTCTGCCAAGACCGGGCAGGGCGTCCCGGCGGTGCTCGAGCGCATCGTCGAGCGGGTGCCGCCGCCCGCCGGCGACCCGGAGGCGCCGACGCGGGGTCTCGTGTTCGACTCCGTCTACGACGCCTACCGCGGGGTGGTCACGTACGTGCGGGTCGTCGACGGCTGGCTGCGGCCGCGCATGGAGGTGCGCCTCATGGCCACCGGGTTCCACAACGAGATCGACGAGCTCGCGGTCATCTCACCGGAGCCCAAGCCGGTCGACGCCCTCGGGCCCGGCGAGGTCGGCTACTTCACCGCCGCGATCAAGGAGGTCGACTCGGCGCGGGTCGGTGACACCGTCACCGAGCACCGCAGGCCGGCGCCCGAGCCGCTGCCCGGCTACCGCGAGCCGACCCCGATGGTCTTCAGCGGCCTGTACCCCCTCGACTCCGCCGACTTCCCCGACCTGCGCGACGCGCTCGAGCGTCTGCGCCTGAACGACGCGAGCTTCACGTTCGAGCCGGAGACGTCGGTGGCCCTGGGCTTCGGCTTCCGCTGCGGCTTCCTCGGCCTGCTCCACATGGAGATCGTCTCCGAGCGCCTCGACCGCGAGTTCGACATCCCCCTCGTGACGACCGCCCCGAACGTGAAGTACGAGGTGCACCTCACCGAGGCGCTGCGCAAGCCGAACGAGCCCGCCGTGGTGCTCGTCTCCAACCCTGCCGAGCTGCCTGCACCCAACCGCATCGAGCGGATCCTCGAACCGGTCGTCGACGCGATGATCCTCTGCCCGTCCGACTACGTCGGACCGGTCATGCAGCTCTGCGAGGTGCGCCGCGGGCAGCTGGAGAAGATGGAGTACCTCACCGAGGAGCGCGTCGAGCTGCGCTACCGGCTGCCCCTCGCCGAGATCATCTTCGACTTCTTCGACCGGCTGAAGTCGTCCACGCGCGGCTACGCGTCGCTCGACTACGAGCCGGCCGGCATGGCGGAGGCCGACCTCGTCAAGGTCGACGTCCTGCTGAACGGCGAGCCCGTCGACGCCTTCAGCGCGATCGTGCACCGCGCGAAGGCCTACGAGTACGGCAAGGGCATGGTGGGACGGCTGCGCGAGCTCATCCCGCGCCAGCTGTTCGACGTGCCGATCCAGGCGGCGATCGGCTCGAAGATCATCGCCCGCGAGACGGTGAAGGCCCGCCGCAAGGACGTCGTCGCGAAGTGCTACGGCGGCGACGTGTCGCGCAAGCGCAAGCTGCTCGAGGCGCAGAAGGAAGGCAAGAAGCGGATGAAGGCCGTCGGGACGGTGGAGATCCCCCAGGAGGCCTTCGTCGCCGCCCTGTCGATCAGGGACTGAAGCGGGCGACGCCCCCGCGCGCTTCGCGCAGCGCGCCCTACCCTTGAAGGGTGCAGGCGTCCTCCGGCGACCCGGGCCCGCCGACCGGCGCGGGGCTCTACGTCCACGTCCCCTTCTGCCGGTCACGCTGCCCCTACTGCGACTTCAACGTCCTGGCGGGCGCGGGTCGGGCGCTGCGGGCCCGCTACGTCGCAGCCGTGAGGGCCGAGCTCGCCCGGGTCGCGGCCGCCGGGCCGGCGTCGGTTGCCCCACCCGGCACGCGAACCGGCGGGTGGCCGGTGTTCGGCAGCGTGTTCGTGGGGGGCGGCACGCCCACCGAGCTCGCAGCCGGCGACCTCGCCGGGATCCTGCGGCACGCCCGTGCGGTGCTGCCGGTGGCCCCCGACGCGGAGGTCACCGTGGAGGCCAACCCCGAGGACGTCGACGCGGAGACCCTCGCCGCCCTCGTCGACGCGGGCCTCACCCGCCTTTCCGTCGGCGCGCAGTCGTTCGCTCCGCACGTCCTTGACTTCCTCGGCCGTGGGCACGCCCCCCACCGGGCGCCGGCGGCGGTCGCGGCGGCACGGGCGGCCGGCGTCGCCCGGGTCTCGGTCGACCTCATCTACGGCGCGCCGTGCGAGACGGACGCGGACTGGACGGCCACCCTCGACGCGGCCGTCGGCGCCGGCGTCGACCACCTGTCGGCGTACGCGCTCACCGTCGAGGCCAACACGCCCTACGCCGCGGCGATCGCCCGCGGCGCCGCCGGAGCCCCCGACGAGGACGTCCAGGCCGCGCGGATGGCCGTCGCCGACGAGCGTCTCGGCGCCGCCGGGCTGCGCCGCTACGAGATCTCGAACTGGGCCCGCCCCGGTGCGCAGAGCCGTCACAACCTCCTCTACTGGCGCGGCGGCGACTGGCTCGGCGTCGGCGCCGGCGCGCACGGCCACTGGGCCGGGCGCCGCTGGTGGAACCTGCGCCCGACCGCCCGCTACGCCGACACCGTGCTTGCGGGGTGGGCGGCCACCGCGGGACAGGAGCTGCTCGACGGCGCGGCGCGGCGCACCGAGCGCCTCATGATGGGGCTGCGGCTCGTCGCGGGGGTGCCGCGCGCGGCTGTGGAACCGCTCGACGAGGCCGCGGCGGACCGGCTGGTCGCCGCGGGTCTCCTCGCCGACGACGGCGGCCGGCTCGCGCTCACCCCGGCCGGCCGGCCGCTGGCCGGCGCCGTGGTCCTGCGGCTCCTGCCGTAGCCGCTTCACGCCCCGCCCGCGTCAGCCGACACCCTTCCGGGTACAACCGGCGATCCGAGGAGGTGGCGCGATGCTGTGGGGGCTGATCGGTCTGGGACTCCTCCTCGGCGCGTGGTGGGCGTGGCAGTGGCAGGCCGGTCGCGACGCGGCCGCGCGGGTCCGGCGGCCCGCCGACCCCTTCGTCGACCGCCGCGCGATGGTGCGCTACCACGCGGCCCTGCGCGCCTCCTCACCGCGGCGACGCTGAACCGACATCCCGCGCACGCGCGCGGGCCGGCGCGCTGCTGGGACCCACCATGGTGCTTGAGCCTCGTAGGTGCAGGCGTCACTATGGGCTTGGCACTCGCACCTCGTGACTGCCAAGCCGCCCGGGACGGGAGAAGGAGGGTTGCAACCACCGTGGAGTCGCTCGACGAGCGCAAGGGGGAGATCCTCAAGGCGATCGTGCGGGCCTACGTCCGCGACGGCGAGCCCGTCGGCTCGAAGCGGCTGCTGCGCGAGACGGGCCTCGGCGTGTCGGCGGCCACCGTGCGGGCCGACATGGCCGCGCTCGAGGACGCCGGGTTCATCGCACAGCCCCACACCTCGGCGGGGCGCATCCCCACCGACAAGGGCTACCGCTACTTCGTCGACACCCTGTCGGGCACCGCGACGCTGAGCCCCGAGCAGCGGGCCGCCCTCGAAGGGTTGCTGCGCGGCTCGTCCGATCTCGAGGAGCTGCTCCGCCGCACGTCGGGGATTCTCTCGCGGCTCACGCGGTTCGCGGCGCTCGTCGTCGCCCCGCGCCTCGACCGCAGCCGCGTGCGCCACGTCGAGCTCGTCTGGCTCGGCGCGACGAGCGTGCTCGCCGTCGTCATCGCCGATACCGGCCGTGTCGAGAAGCGCATGCTCGACCTGGAGGTGCCGGTCATCGAGCACGACGTCGGGCGTGCGCGCTACGCGGTCAACGACGCCCTCGCCGGCCTGCCCCTCACCCAGGCCCCCGAGGTCCTGGCGGGACTTGCCGCCGGCGCGCCGCAGGAGGTGCGCACCGTGATCGAGGCGGTCGCGAAGGCGGTGCGTGGCGGCCTCGACGCGCCGCAGTACGAGCAGCTGTTCGTGGGGGGGACGGCGAACATCGCCGTCTCCGGCTACTTCAACCGCATCGAGCAGGTGCAGCAGGTGTACGAGACGCTCGAGGAGCAGGTGATCGTCCTGCAGATGCTCCGCGACGCCCTCGACACCGGCGACCCGGCGGTGCGCATCGGCGCCGAGCTCCCGCTCGTCGAGCTCGCCGCCTGCTCCATCGTCGCGGCGAGCTACGACGCCGTCGGCGGGGCCGAGGGCAGCCTCGGCGTGCTCGGCCCGAGCCGCATGGACTATCCCCGGACCCTGGCGGCCGTGCAGGCGGTAGCCTCGTCGCTCGAGAAGGCGCTCGCCGACCTCGTCGGCGGCCGCGCCTCCCCCCCGACGCGCCCCGGCCTGAACTAGCGACTAGCGAACGGACGAGATCCCCGCCGTGCAAGACCTCTACGAGATCCTCGGCGTCAGCCGCGACGCGAGCGAGGACGACATCAAGCGCGCCTACCGCCGGCGCGCCCGTGAGTCGCACCCCGACGCGGGCGGCGACGAGAACGAGTTCAAGCAGGTCACCACCGCCTACGAGGTCCTGAAGAACCCGCAGGCGCGCGCGAACTACGACCAGTTCGGCGACCCCCGGGGGCCGGGCGGCGGCGGCGGCGACCCGTCCGGCGGCTTCGGCGACCTCGGCGACCTCATCGACGCGTTCTTCGGCGGCATGGGCGGTGTGGGAGGGTTCTCCGGGCGCAGCCGCGGCCGGAGCGCGCGCAGCGGCCCCCAGTCCGGCCGTGACGCGGTCGTCGACCTCGTGCTCACCCTCGAGGAGGCCGCGGCGGGGGTCCGCCGCGACGTCGACATCACCGTCGCCCGGCCCTGCGACGCCTGCGAGGCCACCGGGGCGAAGGGCGACAGCAAACCGGTGACCTGTTCGACCTGCAACGGGCAGGGGGCGGTGCAGCAGGTCGCGCGCAGCGTTTTCGGCCAGATGCTCACGACCACGCCGTGCCCCGCCTGCCGGGGCGAGGGCGTCCGGATAGCGGACCCCTGCCCCGCCTGCCGCGGCGAGGGCCGCCTGCAGGTCACCGAGACCGTCACCGTCGACGTGCCGCCCGGCGTCGACGAGGGCACCCGACTGCGCGTGACGGGCCGGGGCGAAGCCGGCCGCAGGGGCGGTGCGCTCGGCGACCTCTACGTGCGCCTGCACGTCGCCGCCCACGACGTCTTCCGCCGGGAGGGCAACGACCTGCACTGCGAGCTCACGGTCCCGATGACCCAGGCGGCCCTCGGTGCGGAGCTCAAGCTGCCGACCCTGCACGGCGAGGAGGCGGTGACGCTGCCCGCAGGGGTGCAGACGGGTGACGTCGTCACCCTGCGGCGCCAGGGCATGCCGAAGCTCAACGGGGGCGGGGCACGCGGCAACCTCTACGTGCACTGCCGGGTGCTCACTCCGACCGACCTCGATGAGAGGCAGGAGGCGCTGCTGCGCGAGCTCGCGGCGCTGCGCGGCGAGGACGTCCCCGCAGAGCAGCGGCGCCTGTTCAGCCGACTGAAGGACGCCTTCCGGATGTGAGCGCGCCGGTGCCGCGCACGCGCGGCCCCCACTTCTTCTGCGACCCGGTCGAGGGTGGGTCGGCGACGCTGCGCGGCGGCGACGCGCATCATCTCGCCCGGGTGCTGCGGGCGGCACCGGGCGACCCCGTGAGCCTCGCCGACGGGACGGGAGGGCTCTACCAGGCGCGCGTCACGGCCGCCGGGCCCGACCTCGTGCACTGCGCCGTCACCGAACGGTTCGTCGTTGCGCCGCCCCGGCCGGCGCTGACGGTCGTGCACGCCCTGCCGAAGGGACGCAAGCTCGACGAGGTGGTGACGCGCCTGAGCGAGGTCGGCGTCGACCGGCTCCTGCCGGTCCACTCCGAGCGGAGCCAGGTGGTGCTCCGCGGCGACCGGGCGGCGCGGGCGGTGACGCGATGGCGGGCGGTCGCGCTCGCCGCCGCCAAGCAGGCCCGCCGTGTCCGCCCGCTCGAGGTGGGCCCGGTGGGGGAGTGGACCGGCGCCTTCGCCGGCGCCCGTGGGATCGTGCTGTGGGAGGAGGCGGACGCCGCGCTGCCGGCGGTGCTCGCCGGTGTCGGCGGCGCGGACGAGCTCGTCCTCGCCGTCGGGCCGGAGGGCGGGCTGACCGCCGACGAGGTCGCCGCGACCGGACTGCCCGCGGCCCGCCTGGGCCCCACGATCCTGCGCACGGAGACGGCTGCGCTCGTGGCCGCCGGGGTCGTCCTCGCCGCCGTCGGCCGATTCGGCTGAGGTCGGTGGGGCTATCGTCGGCCCATGGACTACCCGCACACCCCCACCGTCGACCAGGTCGACGACTACCACGGCACGAAGGTCGCCGACCCCTACCGCTGGCTCGAGGACCCCGACACGCCCGAGGCCCGCGCGTGGATCGCCGAGCAGAACCGCCTCACGCAGGCGTGGCTCGAGGAGGTCGCGGCCCGCCCCCGGATTCGCGCCCGCCTCGCCGAGCTGTGGGACCACCCCCGCGCCGGTGCACCCTGGCGGCGCGGCGCCGCGTGGTTCCAGATGCGCAACACCGGACTGCAGAACCAGGACGTCCTGTGGGTCCTGGACGCCGCGGACGGGCACGGCCGGGTGCTGCTCGATCCGAACGAGCTGTCCCCCGACGGGACGGTCGCGCTCGCGGCCCTCGCGGTCAGCGACGACGGCGGGCTGCTCGCCTACGCGACGAGCGCGGCCGGCTCCGACTGGATGACCTGGCGGGTCCGCGACGTCGCGACCGGCGCCGACCATCCCGACGAGCTGCACTGGAGCAAGTTCGCCGGGGCGGCGTGGGCGCCGGACGCCTCAGGGTTCTTCTACGCCCGGTTCGACCCGCCCGCCGAGGGGCGCGACCTCGCCGCGGCCAACCGCGGCCACCAGCTGCGCTTCCACCGCCTCGGCGACCCCCAGGACGACGACGCGCTCGTCTACGCGCGCCCCGATCGGCCGGACTGGATGTTCTCGCCGATGGTCACCGAGGACGGCCGCTGGCTCGTCGTGCACATCTCCGAGGGCACCGACCCCCGGGGACGTGTGTGGGTGCGTGAGCTCGGCGTCGACGCGGCGCTGCGGCCGCTGCTCGACGACTTCGACGCCGCCTACGACGTCATCGGCGTGGACGGTGACGACGTGTACGTCCTGACCGACCGCGACGCGCCGCGCGGACGCATCGTCGCCCTGGACGTGCGTGACCCGGCGCGCTGGCGCGAGGTGGTCGCCGAGAGCGAGGACACGCTCGAGCACGCCCGCCTCGTCGGGAGACGGCTCGTCGTCGTGCGCCTCCACCACGCCCGCAACCGGCTGCGCCTGCACGACCTCGACGGCACGCCGGGCGCGGACGTGGCGCTGCCCGACATCGCCACCGTGTCGAGCCTCACCGGGCGGGCCGGCGACGACGGGTGCCACGTCGGGGTCGTCACCTACACGCAGCCCCAGGCGATCTACCGCATCGACGTCGCGTCGGAGGCGGTGACGCTCGTGCGGCCCCCGGCGCTGGACGTCGACGCCGGCGACTACGTCGCCGAGCAGGTCTTCGTCGACCGTCCCGGGGGCGTCGCGGTGCCGATGTTCCTCGTGCGCCGTGCCGACGTCACCGGCGACGCGCCGGTCCGCCTGTACGGCTACGGCGGGTTCAGCATCTCGCTGACCCCCGGGTTCACCGTGGCGAACCTCGTGTGGCTCGAGCGCGGCGGCGTGCTCGCCGTGGCGAACCTCCGCGGCGGCGGCGAGTACGGCAGGCAGTGGCACGACGCGGGGCGCCTGGCGAACAAGCAGACGGTCTTCGACGACGCGATCGCGTGCGCGGAGTGGCTCGTCGCCACCGGCTGGACCCGCACCGATCGGCTGGCCATCCAGGGCGGCTCGAACGGCGGGCTGCTCGCGGCCGCCTGCCTCGTCAAGCGTCCCGACCTGTTCGGGGCGTGCGTCCCGGAGGTCGGCGTCCTCGACATGCTGCGCTTCCACCGCTTCACCATCGGGTGGGCGTGGACGAGCGACTACGGCAGCCCCGACGACCCCGAGCAGTTCGCCTGGCTCCACGCCTACTCGCCGCTGCACAACCTCGTCCCCGGCACGCGCTACCCGGCGACCCTCGTCGTCACCGGCGACCACGACGACCGCGTCGTGCCGGCCCACTCGTTCAAGTTCACCGCCGCGCTGCAGGCCGCGCAGGCCGACGACGGCCCGCCGGTGCTCATCCGCGTGGAGACCGACGCGGGCCACGGTGCCGGCAAGCCCACCGCGAAGCTCATCGACGAGCGTGCCGACGTGCTCGCCTTCCTCGTCCGCGCCCTCGACATGGAGGGCGCAGCGCCGCGCTAGCCTTGTGCTCATGAGCGATGACCAGGCCAATCGCAGCGACGCGCGCCCGAGCGAGCTGTTGGCGATGCCCGAGGGCGCCCGGCGGCTGACGACGATCGGCATGGCGCAGAAGGAGCCGGGGCTGTGCGCGTGCGGGCAGCACGCCGACCCCGACGCCGACGGCGAGCGACACGCTCACGCCGAGCCGCACACTCACGGCGAGCCGCCCGCCCAAGCCGAGCCGCACGCCCACGCCGGGCCGGCGCGCCACGGCGACGCGTAACCGCGAGTAGCCCGACCGCCGCGCCGGTTACCCGCTGGGTACCCAGCAGTCCTTCGCCGACGCCGCCTCGCGTCTCTAGACTGCGGCCGGTCGACGAGCCGACAGGGGCTGCACCATGGCGAGCGTGTTCACGAGGATCATCAACGGCGAGCTTCCCGGGCGGTTCGTGTGGCGCGACGAGACGTGCGTCGCGTTCCTGTCCATCAACCCCCTGAGCCCCGGGCACGTCCTCGTGGTGCCGCGACAGGAGGTCGACCACTGGATCGACCTCGACCTCGGCACCTGGGAGCACCTCACCCGCGTGGCGAAGGCGATCGGCGCCGCGCTGCAGCGCGGCTACCAGCCCGCCAAGGTCGGCATGATGCTCGCGGGCCTCGAGGTGCCCCACGTGCACATCCACCTCGTGCCGATCAACGACCTGCACGACCTCGACTTCGCGCGGGCCGACCGTGACCCCGACCCCGCGGATCTCGACCTGGCCGCGGACACCGTCCGGGAGGCGCTGCGCGGCCTCGGCGTGAGCGGCGTCGCGGAGTAGCGGGGCGTGCGCCTCGGGCTCGTCCTGTCGGGAGGCGGGGCGAAGGGGTCGTTCGAGGCGGGCGTCCTCGCCGCGGTCGAGGACGCGGGCCTGCGGCCGGAGGTCGTGTCGGGCACCTCCGCGGGTGCGCTGAACGCGGCGGCCCTCGCGGCGGGCTTCGACGCCGCGCGGCTCGCGGCGCTGTGGACGTCGGTGAGCGACCGAGACGTGTTCCGCCTCCGCCGCGACGTGTGGCGTCTGCCGCGGCTGCGGGGTTTTGCCGAGGGCGGCAACCTCGCGGGGAGGCTGCTCGCGGCGATCGGCTGGACGTGGTTCCTCGACACGGCGCCGCTGCGCCGCACCCTCGTCGAGATGCTCGGCGGCGAGCGGGTACCTGTCCGTGACGGCCTGGTCGTGACGATCTCCGCCGTGGACGAGGCCACGGGCGAGCTCGTGCGCTTCACGAACGCCCCGCCGCCGCCGCACCGCACGAGCCCGCGCTACCGCGTCGTCGGGCTGCACGTCGACCACCTGCTCGCCAGCGCCGCGATCCCCCTCGTGTTCCGGCCGGGCGTCGTCGACGGTGTGCGGTACTGGGACGGGGGGCTCGTCGCGAACACGCCGCTCGCGCCGGCCCTCGCCTACGAGCCGGACACCGTCATCGTCGTGACGACCGCCACCAGGGAGCGTCCGGCCCCCCCGCCGGGCAACCTCGGGGCGGCGCTGTCGCTGCTCATCGACAACGCGCTGCGCCACTCGCTGCTCAACGACCTCGCCCGCGCGGGGGCGCTGAACACGCTCGCGTCGGCGGCGCCTGCCGCCACGGGCGCCCGGCAGGTCGACTTCCTCCTCGTCGAGCCGGCCGGCCTCGACCTGGGCGACGGCCTGCGGTTCGACCCCCGCCGCGCCGCGCGCAACATCGCCCTCGGCCGGGAGGCCGGGGCGCGGGCGATCGCCGGCTGGCGGAAGGAGGGCCGGCTGCGCTGATCCCGGTGCCGCGCGGCGACCAGCGGCTACGCTGTCCACCCCGGCGCGCGACAGTAGAATCGGGCGGGTCATACCCGAAACGGCAGAGCGACTCCTCTTGACAAGTTCGACGCAGGTGAAGACGTCGGTCCCCGGCCACCACTCGATGGTGTCGCTGCTCGGCAGCCGGGACGAGTTGCTCAAGCTCGTGGAGAGCGCGTTCGCCGTCGACATCCTCGTCCGGGGCAACGAGATCACCGTCACGGGCCCGGACGAGGAGGCGCAGAAGGCCGGCCGGCTGTTCGAGGAGCTCGTGAAGCTGCTGGACCTCGGTCACGGCCTCGACGAGGCGAACGTGTCCGCCACGATCGCGATGGTGCAGGACGCCGAGCACCCGGAGCCGTCGGCGGTGCTGTCCGACGAGGCGCTCACCCATCGGGGGCGGTCGATCCGACCGAAGACCGTCGGGCAGAAGCGCTACCTCGACGCGATCCGCGCGCACACCGTCGTGTTCGGGATCGGGCCGGCCGGGACGGGCAAGACCTACCTCGCCATGGCCATGGCGGTCCTCGCCCTGAAGCGCCGGGAGGTGCGCCGGATCATCCTCACCCGCCCGGCGGTCGAGGCGGGCGAGCGGCTCGGGTTCCTGCCCGGCACGCTCTACGAGAAGATCGACCCCTACCTGCGGCCGCTCTTCGACGCGCTCTACGACATGATGGACGCCGAGCAGATCGCCGGCCTCATGGAGCGCGGGACCATCGAGGTGGCGCCGCTCGCGTTCATGCGCGGGCGCACCCTGAACGACAGCTTCATCGTGCTCGACGAGGCGCAGAACACCACCCCCGAGCAGATGAAGATGTTCCTCACCCGCCTCGGCTTCGGGTCGAAGGCCGTCGTCACCGGCGACGTTACCCAGGTGGACCTGCCGACGGGCAGGCACTCGGGGCTCCAGGTCGTGCGCAGCATCCTCACTGACATCGAGGGCGTCGCGTTCTGCGAGCTGTCCGGGCGGGACGTGGTGCGCCACCGCATCGTGCAGGAGATCGTTGAGGCCTACCGCACCTTCGACGAGTCCCGACAGGAGGCCCTGGAGGATGGACGGCGACGGTAGACGCCGGCCCGGCGGGGCGGCCGCGTCGCGAACGGTGCTCGTGAGCGACGAGCAGTCGCGCCCCGTCGACCTCGAGCGCCTCCGCCGGCTCGCCGGCCACGTCCTCGCCGACCGGGGTGTGCCCGCGGGGACGGAGCTGTCGGTGACCTGCATCGACGCCGCGGCGATGGCCGCCCTGAATGGCCGCCACCTCGGCGAGCACGCCCCGACCGACGTGCTCGCCTTCCCGATGGACGCCCCGGGCGAGACGACCCCCGACGAGCCGGCGCTCCTCGGTGACGTCGTGCTGTGCCCGGAGGTCGCCGCGGCTCAGGCCGCGGACCGCGGTGCGCCGGCAGCCGACGAGCTCGACCTCCTGCTCGTTCACGGCATCCTCCACCTGCTCGGCCACGACCACGTCGACGAGGCCGAGCGCGCCGACATGTTCGGCCTGACCGACGCGCTGCTCGCCTCCTTCGCGGGGTCGGCCGCGGGGTCGGCGCCATGACCCCACGGCGCCCCGGCCGAAGGCGCCGCCGATGAGCTCCGCCCACGGGTGGATGCTCGCCGCGGCGTTGCTGCTCGTGCTCGTCGCCGCGTACTTCGC
The DNA here is from genome assembly GCA_035540635.1 of Egibacteraceae bacterium. Classification (NCBI taxonomy): domain Bacteria; kingdom Bacillati; phylum Actinomycetota; class Nitriliruptoria; order Egibacterales; family Egibacteraceae; species Egibacteraceae bacterium. Next base: position 14,725 of record DATLGH010000095.1, read on the forward strand.
GGCCGCGCAGACCGCGCTGTCGCGCATGACGCTGCACCGGGCCCTCAAGGTCGAGGGCGAGGGCGCCCGCCGTGGCGCCGCCGCCCTCGTAAAGCTGATGGCCAACCCCGCCCGCACGCTGAATCTCCTCGCCCTCCTCGCGCTCGGGGTGCAGGTGACGGCGGCCACGCTCGTCGTCGTCGTCGCGCTCGAGGTGCTGCCGTTGCTGCCGGGGATGGCGGCCGCGGTGATGGTCACGACCACCGCGCTGTTCGTCGGTGCGGAGGTGGCGCCGAAGACGCTCGCGCTGCAGCACACCGACCGGGTGGCGTGCGTGACGGCTCCGGTCGTCGCGCTGCTGACGCGGCCGCTCGCGCCGCTGGCCGGCGCGCTCATCCGCGTCGGCAACGTCCTCGCGCCGGGAAAGGGTCTCGCGCAGGGGCCGTTCGTCACCGAGGACGAGCTGCGCGAGATGATCGACGTCGCCGAGTCCGACGAGGTCATCGAGTCGAGCGAGCGCAAGATGATCCACTCGATCTTCGAGCTCGGTGACACGGTCGTGCGCGAGATCATGGTTCCCCGGCCCGACATGGTCATGGTGTCAGCGGACGAGCCGCTGCGTGCGGTGCTCGACACGATCCTGCGTGCCGGCCACTCGCGCATCCCCGTGTACCGCGACGACCGCGACAAGATCGTCGGCCTCATCTACGCGAAGGACGTCCTGCGCCGGCTGCACGCCCGCGGCGACGAGCACGGCCCCTGGGAGGACCTGCTCCGCCCGCCCTACTTCGTGCCGGAGCTGAAGCCCGTCGATGCGCTGCTGCGCGAGCTGCAGGCCGCGAAGGTCCACCTCGCGATCGTCGTCGACGAGTACGGGGCGACCGCCGGGCTGGTCACCATCGAGGACATCCTCGAGGAGATAGTCGGTGAGATCGTCGACGAGTACGACCGCGAGGAGATCCTCGTCGAGGACCTCGACGCCGACGTGTGGCGCGTCGACGCACGCCTGCCGGTCGACGAGCTGAACGACCTGCTCGCCACCGACCTGCCCGACGAGGAGTGGGACACCGTGGGGGGCCTGCTCGTCGGCCTGCTCGGGCACGTCGCGAGGCCGGGCGAGCGGGTGGAGGTCGACCAGGTGCGGCTCACCGCGGAGCGGGTCACAGGCCGGCGGATCGCGAAGGTGCTCGTCGAGCGCATGCCTCCCAACGGGCCGATCGAGCTCGGAGCCGGGACCCCCGCGTGACGGTCGACGGGGCCGCGGCGGGCGCCCGGGGCGGCCCCGTCGACCGTCACGCGGGGGTCCCGGCTCCGAGCTCGAT
>DATLGH010000096.1 GCA_035540635.1 Egibacteraceae bacterium
TCGATGACCGAGGCGCGCTCCACCACCACGAACGGATCCCTGCCCGCCGCGCGTGCCTGCACGTAGCGGGTCACCGTCTTCTCGTCACACCCCACCAGCTGCGCCGCCGAATGCGCACAGCCGGTCAGGTCATACGCCTCCAAAATCTCCATGATCTCCCTGTCACACTTCTTCACGAGTCCCTCCGGTCGTTGGTGTTGACAACGGGCTTTGGACGCCGCGAAGTCAACCCACCGGAGGGACTCATCCATCGGAACCGGAACGCTCGACCCGGACATCACCTGTCCGCCGAGCCGGAGATCAGCTGTCCGTCAAACCGGACCGCGCTGGCCGCCTACACGGAGATAACCATGGCCGCTGGCAAACGGTCGGAGGGTTGGTCTGTCAACTGGGGAGGCCCTCCAAGGCCCCGCCGCTGCGGGCGGCGGGAAGCGATGCCGCCGTCGACCAAGGCCGCACCGACCCAGTCCCTTACCCGACTCTCCCAGACTTGCCCAGCCATGGAATGCAGGGATCTCGTATGCCCCGGAAGTTGAGGAGGGCGGACCTCTGGTGCCTCCTTCGCGTCGGCGGGTCCGTGCCAGCCGGCCGCGTAGATAGCATGATCGTGCGATCCATTGATGCACGGTCGCTGCAGGGCCACGGCGGCGGTGAACAGCTTCGTGATGCTGCGGAGGTAGAACGCCTCGTCGCCGGTGAGGCCCGGCGGCCCCGCCTCGGTGCTCACGAGTGCGGCAAGGTCGCGGACCGCGGCTCGTCCAAGCCCACGAGCGCCTCCGGCGGGCTGCAGGTGGTCACGGCGAGCAGCAGCACGGGCCGGCGTACGGGCGCTCGTCAGCGCAGCTCGGGCTCGCGCCACATCGCCCACAGCGTCGGCCCGCCGGGCACGAGGAGCTCCCCGATGCATTCGAACCCGTGGCGCTCGTAGAGCCTGCGGCTGTCGGGCGAGGAGGCCTCGAGGTAGGCGGGGACGCCGTCGGCGTCGCCGCGGGCTAGCACCGGCCGCAGCAATGCGCCGCCGAGGCCGCGGTTCTGCCGCTCTGGCACGACGCCCATGAAGCCGAGGTAGAAGCACGGCTTCTGAGGGTGGTGGGCGTCGGTGAGGGCCATGACCTCGAAGATCCGCGCGGCGTCTTCGGCGCCGACGGCGTCGGTCATGCGCTGCGCGAACGCCGCCTCGTCGGCCGGCTCGATGAGCGTCGCTCCGGGGGGTGACCACAGCGCCGCGCCGCTGCCGTCGCTGACGACGTAGACGTGCTCGTGCGGGAGGAAGGCAGCTGTCACGAGCCGGAAGAAGCCCCGCAGCGTCTCGCGCCGGCGCCGGAGGTCGGGTGTCACCCAGCACGCCACCGGGTCGTCTTGGAAGGCGCGGGCGAGCGCTGCGGTCGCGGCGTCGAGCTCCGCTCCGGCGGCGCGCGCGACACCGGGGTTCACGCTCGTGGTGGTCATCGTGCGTCGTCTCCTTGGCTCGTGCCGGCGGCCAGCCGCATCAGGGCTGCTGCACGCCGAGCTGGGTCATCATCGTGGCGGTGTCGAAGTAGTCACGGGTCTCGGCGATGAGGCCGTCCGGCCCCAGCTCTAGCCACCAGACGGCGGGCATCTCGATCGTCCGCCCCGTGGCCGGCATCGGCGCGTCGCCGCCCAGGTCCAGCGGACCGGTGTTCACCGCGGTGAGCACGACCTCTGCCGCGCAGCGGCGCTCCTCGGCGAGCACGCCGCGGACCCGCACCTGGACATCGTCGAAGGCGGCGAACAGGCTCTGCTCGGCCTCCTTGATCGCCGCACGGCCTCGGACCCCGCCGGGGAACATCGGGTGGTAGCCGACCGCGTCCTCGGCGAACAGCGCGGCGAAGGCCTCCGCGTCCCGCCCCTCGATCGCGGTGACCATGGCCTTGAGGATGTCGCTTGGTGTCATCGTGTGTGCGCTCCCGCTCGTCGTTGGCACTCGAGGTCTCGCTGACCGTACGCAGGGCCGAGCGGCCTGCCTATCCCAGAAAGCTGGTAATTCCCAGGCGGCGGCGCATGCGCACGGTCGCGTGAGCCCGCCGCAGGTACCCTTACGCCATGTTGCGGTGGGACAAGCTGCAGGGGGCCCGGGACGCGCTCGTGCGGCTGACCCGGGAGGGCCATGACCTCGTGTCGTTCTGGAAGGCGTCGGCGGGCGTGCTCGGGCGGGTGGTGCCGCACTGGCTCGGGCCGTGCTGGTTCACCATCGACCCTGCATCGCTGCTTGTCACGAGTCACTTCGCAGAAGGCGTCCCCGAGCTCGCACCGGAGGCGCTCGCCGCTGAGTACTACACCGACGACGTGAACCAGCTCGCCGACGTGGCCCGCTCGCGGCGCGGGGTGTCGACGCTGCACGAGGCCACCGCCGGTGACCCGAGCAGCAGCCCGCGGTGGCACCAGAACATGGCCTACGGGGGCGACCAGGAGCTGATCGCGGCGCTGCGCACCCCCGGCGGGGAGGTCTGGGGGGCGGTCGGGCTCTACCGGGAGCCCGGCGAGCGCCTTTTCGACGAGCGAGAGATCGAGTTCGTCCGCAGCGTCGCGCCGCACCTCGCCGACGGGGCCCGCCGGGCGCTGCTCCTCGGCGAGGCGATGGACCCCGACCGCCCCGACGCCCCGGGGCTTATCGTCCTGAGCGACACCTGGGAGGTCGAGTCGGCCACGCCGGGGGTGGAGCGCTGGCTGTCGGACCTGCCCGACGGCGACTGGGACGCCGGCCGGCTCCCCGCCGCCGTCGTCGCGGTGGCAGGCCGCGCGCTGGGCACTGCCGAGCACCCCGACGAGCCGGACACGATGAGCCTCTCGCGGGTGCTGTCACGGTCCGGCGTCTGGGTCGTGCTCCACGGCGCCTCGCTCGTCACCGGCGGCGCCCGTCGGGTGGCGGTGATCGTCGAGCCGGCGCACCCGGCGCGCATCGCCCCGCTTCTCATGGCGGCGTACGGCCTCACCCAGCGGGAACAGGATGTCACGCGCCTCGTCCTCCAGGGCGACTCGACCGCGCAGATCGCGAGCCGTCTCCACCTCTCGCCCCACACCGTCCAGCAGCACCTGAAGCGCGTGTTCGACAAGACCGGTGTGCGCAGCCGCCGCGACCTCGTGGGCAAGATCTTCTTCGCACACTACGAGCCCCGGCTTCGTGACAACGAGCGGCGCGCGCTCGACAGCCGGCCGCTGCGTGGCGGGCCGATGCCGGCTGCCAACCTGACGTCCGTGCCGTAGCCCGCCGCGTTGCTCGCGCGGCGGCAAGCGGATACGGGCAAGGGTGTGGCGGAGGGCAGGTCTGCGGTCGTCGAACGGGAAGCCCCGAGGGCCGGCGCGGGTCCTCGCGCCCCGGCTGTCGCACGACTGGGACGAGGACGCCTTGCGGCACGCTTGGAAACGCGCGCAGGGCAGCTCGCCGCCGCCGAAGGCCGCGAAGCCCTGCGGGCTGCGCAAGCTGGCTGCCCGACATGGAGCAGGAGCGCATGCGACGGCTCGAGGAGCCGCGTCTGGGCGCGAGTCCGCACCTTCCTGCGCATGCGGCTCGGGCCCGAGGCGCCACGCCCCCCGCGGTGTGGCCGCAGGACGTGCGGCCGGCGTCGTCCGGGCCGCCCGCGGATGGGGGGTCGCCGCCCCTTGCTCGCCGAAGCGATCGGCCGGCTGCGCGCCAAGGGTCTCGCCGGGATCGAGCTCGGCGTCGACGCCGAGAGCCCCACCGGCGCGACCCGCCTGTACGAGCGAGCCGGCATGCGCCTTGCTCGCCGCGTGGACGGCTACGAGAAGCGCATCTCGGCGACGCGCGACGCCGCGCCGGCGTAGCCATGCGCCGCGCCGGCGCCTGGCCCCGCCAGCCCGGCGGGTGCTAGCTAGCGCGCCTCCGGGGGGATCCGGCCGGGCACCCAGGTAGCGCCGGGACGAGCATGAACCCCATCCCGCCACCCGCGATCCACCGTCCAGGCCACCAGCCTGGACGAGGGGGTGAGATCCAGGGCACTACGGATTTGCCGATGGCAAAGGTAAGCGGCGATCGTTTCCGGGCTTGAGCTGGCACGCAGCACGCACGACCCAGCCGATCGTGCTGCGGCTCAGCTCCCGGCGCGGCGCGGTCACCTGGTCTTCCTTGCCGTGGCCACGCTGGCGCTCCTCGCCCCGATCAGCACCGGGACGCACATCTGCGCCGTCGCCGCCTTGGCCATAGGAGCCGGCCGCGGTCGGGTGCTGCGCTCGATGACCGCGGGCGTTGTTGTGCGGGCGGTCGCGGCCGCCACGGCCACGGCCACAGCGTGGACGCGTCGTCTGACCGAGCAGCTCGTGGTGCACCGCTGCGCTCCCTTCCTCGGCTCCTCGGCGTCCCCGAAGCCGGCCGACGACGCGATCAACCTCGTGGCTCGCGAGTCGGTGGTGAACGTGTCGGCCACCCGCTCGTCCATCACCAGCACGAACCCGTCGGCAGCAGCCAGGCCCCGCATCGCCCGCAGCGCACCGACCTGGTCCGCCATGTCGTGGACCGTCTCGAAGGCGCACACGAGGTCGAACCGGCCCTCGAGCCCGGGATCGGCCGCGTCGCGCACCTCGAAGGCGACACGGTCGTGCACGTCCTGCTGTTCGGCGTTGGCTCGCGCCTCGACGACGGACGCCTCGTCGAGGTCCAGTCCCACGACGGCGGCGTCGGGAAAGCCACGCGCGATGGCGATCGTCGACCGCCCGGTCCCACAGCCGACGTCGACCACGCGCGCCGGCGAATCCTTGGTCAGGCGCTCGACGAGGCCGGGGACCTGCGGGAACCACTCCTGCGCGAGAAGGTTCCAGAACATCGGCCGGGTGATCTGGGCGATGAACGAGCGATGTCCTCCCCGTACGCCTCGTAGGGCACCTCGTCGCCGCTGCGGAACGCCTCCATCACGAGCGGTAGCGCGCAGTGCCACGTCGACCTCTGGGCGCGTCACCCGGTTCAGGAGCGCGCCGGTGGGGGACAGCCGCCACGCGCGGGTTGTCGAGCATGCGAGGCGGCGCAGCCGGCGTGCCGGCTACGCCGGCTGCGCCGTCCGTGGCCGGATGTTCTGGTTCAGGCGGAACACGTTGTCCGGATCCCAGGTCGTCTTCAGGTCGACCAACCGATCCCAGGTCGTCGGGCCGTAGGCGGCTCGGACGCGGTCCTCGCCCTCGTCGTAGAGGTGGTTGACGTAGCCGCCGCCGCTGGACGCCGGCAAGGTCGCCTCCCAGACGGCACGGGACCAGGCAGCGTGCGGCTGGGGGTCGGCGGCGGGATCCGGCCAGACCGCGGCGGCGGTCAGCATCCAGCCGGCGTCGCGGTGCACGAAGGCGGTCGCGTCGCGGTCGACCTGTGCGATCGCGCCGCCCATCAGCCGCAGGAGGATCTGGTTCAGCGGCGAGGACATCGCCGCCCAGCCGTCGAGCAGGGCGTCGATGATGGCGTCGTCGACGTGGCCGAGGAACTCCGACTTCACGTAGCTGCCCCGCCCGGGCGGCACCGCCGCGTCGACCATCGACTGCAGGGCGACGTAGGGCATCGGCGTCAGCTGGGCGAGGCCGGCGCGCTCCAGCGACCGCAGGTGCGCGCCCCCCGACTCGACGTCGCCCGTGTGGCAGGCGGCGATGACCGCCACTCGCTGGCCGTGGAGCTCCGGCGGGATCGGCGGGACCGGCGGGGCGGTGATGAGCGCGAGGTTGACCCCGACCTCGTCGGGCTGGTCGGCGCACCAGTCCCGAACCGCGCGCAGCGCCTCGCCGGCGGCCGCCGCCGGGTGCATGCCGATCGCGACGGGCAGCACGGGACCCACGGGGTGCACCCGGAACCGGAACTCCGTCACGACGCCGAAGTTGCCCCCGCCGCCGCGCAGACCCCAGAACAGGTCGGCGTGCTCGTCGGCGGAGGCCCGCACGATCCGCCCGTCCGCGGTGACGACCTCCGCCTCGACGAGCTGGTCGCAGGCCAGGCCGAAGCGCCGCGACACCCAGCCGATCCCACCGCCGAGGGTCAGACCCGCGATGCCCGTGTCGGAGATCTCCCCGCCGGGCGAGGCGAGCCCGTGCTCCTGGGTCGCTGCGTCGAAGTCGGCCCACACCAGGCCCGGCCCTGCGACGGCCATGCGGGCGCCGGCGTCGACCTCCATCCGTCGTAGACCGCCGAGGTCGAGCACGACCCCGTCGTCGCAGGTGGACAACCCCGGGATGGAGTGGCCGCCGCCGCGCACGGCGATGGTCAGGCCCTGCTCGCGGCCCCAGGCCAGACCGGCGACGACGTCGGCGGTGCTCGTGCAGCGGATGATCGCCGCCGGGTGCCGGTCGATCGCGCCGTTCCAGACGCGGCGGGCGGTCTCGTAGTCGGGGTGCGAGCGGGTGATGACGTCGCCGGCGACGGCGAGGGTGCGCAGGTCCACGGTGGGCTCCTCTCGAGGCGGTTGCTCGCCATCGAGGATCCGCCGACCCGACGGCCGCCACATCGGGGAGGACCACGTAGCCGGGCGCCGGCGCCTACGTAGCTACGACGCCTCACCCGCCGCGAGGTCGGCCAGCGCCGCGCGGTCCCCGCAACCCGTCTTGGCGAGCAGGTTCTCCACATGCTTCTCGACGGTGCGGGTGGACAGGAACAGGCGCGCGGCGATCTCGCGATTGGGCAGCCGTTCCCCGACCAGGCGCAGCACCTCGGCCTCGCGGGGCGTCAACCCATGGCGGCGCAGCCCCGGCGGCACGGGCGCCTCGCCGCGGCGCCGGCGGACGCCCGCCCGCCGCAGCAGGGCGTAGCTCGCGTCGACGAGCGCGGTGTGTGGGGTGGGCTCGAACCGGTCGATCGTCGCGTGCAGCCATGCCACGGGCTCGCCCCAGCCGTCGGCGAGCGCTGCCTCGGCGACGTGGCGGCGCAGCACGCAGCTGACCGCGTCGAGCTGCACGGCCCGCAGCGCCCGGTCGCCGGCCTCGACCAGGCGGGCCGCGGCGACGCCGTCCCCGGCGCGTCCTTCGAGGACCGCCTCGGCGAGGTCGAGGATGGCGGGGATCACCGGGATGCCGGGCTCGCCAGCGCGCAGCCGCTCGAGCCGCTGCACCCCCCTGTCGGTGTCGAGCACCGACACGAGGGCCCACACGCCAGGGAAGATGCCCGGCGGCATCGACGGCCGCTGGCTTGCCAGCGTGAGGGCGCCATCGAGGTGGGCGAGCGCGTCGCGGCGGCGCTCGCGCAGCAGCGCGAACCAGGCACGGCAGTGGCCGGCGGCCATCGCGGCGACCTCCGGGTCGGCGGGCGCGGCCCCCGCGGCCTCGGCGAGCAGCGCCTCCATGGCGTCGCCGTCACCGGCCATGGCCTCCCCGAACGCGCACTGCACGAGCCCCATGAGGTGCACGCGCTCCAGGCGGAGCGGCCGGGCGATGTCGAGGCAGCGGCGCCCGGCGACCCGCGCCTCCTCGATGCGCATCTGGAAGGCGTACGCCCCGGTGAGCTGGAGGTCGACCGTGGCGGTGAGCGACACGGCGCCGGCGGCTGCGGCGAGGTCCCGGGCCTGCTCCAGCCGGTCGGTGCGCCCGGTGGTGAACATGTCGATCGTGCCGAGCTCGTGCAGGGCGCGTACCGCGTGGAGGCGCAGGTCGTGCCGCTCCGCGACGGCGTGCTGGCGCTCGAACGCCGCACGCGCCGCGGTCAGGTCACGCAGGCGCTCCCTGCGGCCGAGCACCCCGTGAGCCTCGGCCGCGACCTCCGGCTCCCCACCGCCGCGAGCGAGGGCGGACCGCGCCAGGGTCACCGCGTCGTCGGGCCGGCCCTCGTCCATCGCGAGGTTCGCGGCGAGCACGTCCACGCGGCTGGCCAGCACGGCGTCGTCACCCGCCTCCGCCGCGGACCGTGCCGCCGCGAGGTGCTCGCGGGCCGGCGCCCACCGGGTCGCCTCCACCGCCGCGCGGGCGAGCGCGAGGTGCAGCGCGGCGAGGCGGGCGGCGGCGTCTCCTTGCGACTCCAGCTCATCGGCGAGACGGCGGCCGATGGCGAGGGCGTCGTCGGTGCGCGCGGCGGCGGCGAGCGTCTCGGTCAGGCTGACCTCCACGTCCTGGCGCAGTGCGGGAACGTCCTCGGCGAGGGCGCGGGCGCGGCGCAGGGCGCGCTCGGCGGTCTTGAGCGCGCCGGCGCCGTGCGCCCGGCGACCTGCCGCCAGCAGGTGAAGGGCCGCGGCCTCGCGGTCCCCCGCCGTCTCCCGCAGCTCGGCGGCCAGCTGCCGCTCCTCGTCGTCGAGCGTGGGGCGGGCCTCGAGCAGGGCCGCTGCCCGGGCGGCGACCTCGCGGACACGCGGTGCCAGCAGCTGGCCGCGCACCGTGTCGCGCAGCAGCGGGTGGCGGAAGCGCAGGGTCGTGGCGGTGTCCGTCTCGACGAGCCCCGCGTCGGTGAGGACGCCGAGGTGCTCGACCGCGTCGTCGACCCCTGCGGCGGCCGCGACGAGGTCGAGCTCCACGCGCCGGCCGACGAGCGCCGCGGCCTCCAGCAGGGACCGAGCCGGAGCCGGCAGGCTGCGCAGGCGGTCACCGATCAGTCCCGCGAGCGTGTCGGGCACGGCCGTGGCAACGCTCTCGTGCGCGCACGCCGCCAGCTCCTCGGCCAGCAGCGGGACACCCTCGGACCGGGCGAACACGGCCTCGAGGACCTCGCCGGGCACCTCGCCGCCGGCCGCCTCGCGCACGAGCGCGTCCACGGAGCACCGGCCGAGACGCGCCAGGGACACGACCGTCGCGGCGCGGCGGGCGGCGAGCTGGCGGATGCGCGCCAGCGCGTCGCTTGCCACCTCCGAGCGCAGGGTCACCAGGACGAGGACCCGCTCGCCGGCGAGGGTGTCGGCCAGGTACTCGACCACCGCCACGGTCTCCGGGTCGGCCCAGTGGAGGTCCTCCAGGACGAGGACCGTGCCGGCCGGGCCGCCCAACGCGGCCAGGAGCCGCAGCAGCCCCTCGCCGAGCACGACGGGGTTCGTGTCCGGCGCGGGCCCCGGCGCCCGCCAGGCGGGGACGAGAGCCCCGAGTGCCGGCAGGAAGGGCTGGATGGCGGGGCTGTCGGGCAGGGGCTCCCGGCTCGCCACGAGCAGCGCCTCGCGCACGGGCCGGTAGGCGACGTGGCCGGCCCCGTCGACGGCCCGGCCGACGAGCACGCGGGCGCCCCGCCGGGTCGCCTCCCGCCCCAGCTCCGCGGCCAGGCGGCTCTTGCCGATGCCGGCCTCGCCCACGAGCGCGATGACGCCTCCACGGCCGGCGTCGGCGGCCCGGTGCGCGTCGAGCAGCCGCCTCAGCTCCTCGTCGCGCCCCACCAGGGTGCTCGTCACGGCCGGCGCCTCGTCCGCCGTGCCCACGGCTCGTCGTTCATCACCCGCAAGTGTCGCGCACCCGTCCATCTCGGCGGTGCGGCAGACTGCGCCGCCGCCGCGGTCGGCAGCCACCAACACCGAGAGGTCCGTCCGTGGCCGCTGACCGCCTTATGGTGAAGGGATGGACACCTCCGAGGTGCCCTCGGACGCGTTCGGGCGCGTTCGCGAGGGCGTGCGCCGCCTCACCGGCGGGCTAGACGCGACGCCCTCGTCTACCGTCCCGAGCAGCGAGGACGTCGGCGCCGTCCGTCCCGCGGGCCCGGAGCTTCTCGCCGGCCACCACGACGCGGTCGCCGACCGCACGCTCGAGTACCTGCCGCGGTCGACGCGGCCGAGCTCGACCGGATCATCGACGAGCGTTGGGACCCGCCCGTGTCCGTCGGGGTGCGGTTGGTGAGCGTCATCGAGGGTCAGCTGCGGCACCTCGGCCAGGCGGCCTAGATGCGCGGGCTCTACGAGCGCACCACCGCCGACCCCAACACCTGATTGAGCGAGGTCGCTTCCGGCCGCGAGCTCGGGGCCTCAGCTAAGCCACCGCCCCTCGCAGGTAGACGGGTCTCCACCTCCCGATGCTCCGCGGCGATCAGGTCTGCATGGAAGGCCGCGGGCGATCGCTTCGTCGCGGTCCTGGGTTGCGTGCTGGTAGATCAGCGCGGCCCGCGGCGAGTTGTGGCCCATGCGGGCCATGAGCTCGGCGGTGCTCGCCCGGTCGCGGCGGCGAGCGTGTTGCCGGTGTGGCGCAAGTCGTGGAAGCGCAGGTCCGGCCGGCCGACGGTGAGGCGTGCCCGCCGCCAGATGTCGGACCAGCGGTGACGATGGATCGGCCGGCCCTGCTCGTTGGTGAACACGAGCGCGTCAGGCGCCGCGCCGACGTAGGCGTCCAGGTGCGCCTCGACGTCGGGCAGCAGCGGCGGGGGGATCGTGACGGTGCGCCGGCCCCGCTTCGGACTTCGGCTTCACCACGACGAGGGTGCCGTCGTCGAGGCGTTGCAGGTTCTTGGTGACCTTCACCTTGCCGTGCAGCAGGTCGAGGTCGGCGCGGGTCAGCGCGGTCAGCTCACCGAGGCGCAGCGAGCACCAGGCCGCGAGCAGCACCAGGGCGCGCGCGCCAGCCGGTACGCCTTCGCCGCGGCCGACGGGTGACGCCTCCTTGTGCAGCTTGGTGTGCCAGCGGCGCACCGTGGCCGTCGTCAGGTGGCCCAGGTGCTCTCGCCTATGTGCGGGGCGATGTGGCGCTCCAGGATGCTGTGGTACGTGTCGCGGGTGCGGGGCCCAAGGCCCGTGTGCTCGTCGATCCACTGTTGGGCGAGCGCGGCGTTCGCGTCCTCCTTGGGGTGTTCATGGGCTGTGGTGCGCCGGCGCGAATCGCCTCCAAACGGCCTGCGACCAGCCGATTTGTGTGGAGCGGGCGAAGGGAATCGAACCCTCATCACCAGCTTGGAAGAACGGCCCAAGGGTGCCGGTCAGAACACAAAACCGCAGGTCAGCCGGGGTTTTCGGGTCCCCTGGTTGTCCGTGATTTACCGCCCGTGCCACTTCGTTATGGCACGTAGATGGCACGCCGGCGGCAAGCCCAGTCGTGCTGGGTGCCCACCCTCACGCGGCGCCGTCGCGAGCTGGCTGGCGCTGCCGCTCGATGTAGCGGCTGATCGCCTCCGGTTCGAACCGGACGTTGCGGCCGACCTTGACGAACGAGATGCGACGCTCAGCGACAGCGCGCCGAACCCATCGTTGGGTCACACCGAGTCGCTGAGCGGCTGCGGGCACATCAAGCAGGTCGCCCCGATCAGACATGGGGACCTACCTCCCTCTGCGACCGGCGTGGAGACACGGCGACAACAGTGCGGGGCCACGCCCGAACGTGCTGTCGCGGACGCGCTCGACCCCGTCGGTGTTCGTCTCGATCCTCGCGGTGGAGACCGTAGGATCCGTGGTCCTCGCTCACCGCCTGGGTCACCCCCTTCTCGGCCCGACACGCTCATGCTCTTGCGGCGCTGTCCGAAGGGAATTGCACGCGGCATGGCCAGGCTGTGACAGCTTCCTCGACGAGGCCAGCCCGAGTGGCGCACAACCACGAGGCGACGCGACGCTCTACGGTGCCAGTGGGGTCGTGACGCTGCCGCGGCGGGTGAACTGGAGCCAGGCCGACCCCACGTATGACTTGGGCGACCGGCGGCAACGGGCGCGGGTGTATGAGCAGGTGTTGCGGAAGGGCACCGCTAAGGACGGCGCTACTTCATCGACGTCGATCTGTGGGACGAGCTCGTGCTGCCCCCGGCGGTCAGTCGCGCGTGGATCCAGTGGCTGGCTCGGCACCGCCAGGTGCGTGTGCAGGATTGCCGAGCGCGCGTTCGCTCGCCGCCAGGACGTCGCCGGCCCGTGACGCTGACTGGGCTGCAGGAGCGTGTGGCGGCGCTCGTGGCCGGTCTGGACGAGTCCGAGCGCTTCGTGCTTGCTGGGGTGCGGCTATGGCGGCGCACGGGGTGTTGGAGCGCACGACCCGCGACCTGGACTACTTCGCTGGTCCCGAGGACGCGGCTGCGGTGCAGCGTTTGGCCGAGGCGTTCGAGCGCGCCGCTGTTCGCCAGGGCCTGGTGGTCCAGCGGGAGCGCTCCGAGCCGTCGTTCATTCGCTGAAGTGTCTCGGACGGCCGTCGCATGTTGTGCAGCGTGCAACGGAACGGTAGGGTGACCCCGTGGAGATGGAGTACGGCGACGAAGCGACGAGGCGTCTCCATCTGGAGGGCAGCAGCTACGGCAAGGGGTTCGACAAGCAGGCGATCATGCGGCTCAACCGCATCAAGGCCGCTGTCGACCAACGTGACCTGAGCGCGCTGAAGGGCAACCGGTTCGAGAAGTTGAAGGGCGACCGTGTCGGGACCTACTCCATCCGCATTAACGACCAGTGGAGGATCACGTTTCGGATCGAGAACAACCGTGCTCTGGACGTGAAGATCGAGGACTACCACTGAGGAGGCAGGCGATGGCTGTGAAGGTGAGTGTGGCGATCCACCCTGGCGAGCACGTCGCCGAGGAGTTGGAGGAGCGGAGCATGAGCGCCGCGGACCTGGCGCGGGCCATGGGGGTCGATCGCGGGCGGGTGTCCCGCCTGGTCACCGGGCGGACGGCCGTCACCGGCGAGACGGCGATCTTGCTCAGTCGGGTGTTCGGGACCTCGCCCGAGTTCTGGATGCGGCTCCAAGCCGACTACGACCTCGCGCTGGCCCGCGAACAGATGAGCTGACCGACACAAGCCGATACCCGTGGGTTGCGGACCACCGGAACCTCACATGATCGGCGGAATCTTGCGGTTGCCTCCCCGCAGTCGAGCGAGGATGGGAGGCGCGGCAGCTACGGAGCGTGACGTGTGCCGCCGCCGTCGACCTCCGCCCTACCCGGCGAGGGTCGAAGTCGAGAGGCCGCCGCGGCGGACTTTGGTCCGTAGTGCCGCCATCGCGGAACAGGGGCGCGTTCAATGGGTGAGTGCAACAGCCTCGTTGAACTTCTGTGATGGTGTCATGTATCCGAGTGTCTTGCGAGGTCGGCCGTTGAGGTGGGCGGCGACGATGTCAAGGTCGGCTTGGCTGTAGTCGTTGAGATTGGCAACTCGGCGGGGGAAGTACTGGCGCAGCAGTCCGTTGGTGTTCTCGTTGGAGCCGCGCTGCCAGGGGCTTCGGGGGTCGCAGAAGTAGATCTGCACACCGGTGTCGATGGTGAACTGGGCGTGTGTGCTGGGCCATCTCCACACCCTGGTCCCAGGTCAAGGACCGGCGCAGCTGCTCGGGCAGGGTGAGCACGTGGCGGGCCAGGGCCGCGACCACGGTGTCGGAGGTGGCCCCATCGAGGTGCACCAGCATCGTGAAGCGGCTCCAGCGTTCGACCAGGGTGGCGATCACCGAGCGGCCTGTGCCGAACAACAGGTCGCCTTCCCAGTGGCCAGGCACGGCCCGGTCATCGGCTTCAGCGGGGCGGGCGCTGATGTGGACCTGATCTTCCCCCGATCCCGTGGACAGAGTCAGGCTTGGCTGAACAGTGTCGGGGTGGTCTCCTCCTTTTCGTAGCGGACGGGGCTTCGCATGTCCAGGGAGCTGTGCCGACGCCGCTGGTTGTACCAGCCGATGTAGCTGAACACGGCCAGGTCGGCGGCCGCGCGGGTGGCCCAGCGGTGCCGGTGAATGAGCTCATTCTTGAGGGTGTGGAACCAGCTTTCGACCATGGCGTTGTCGTAAGCGGACCGGGCCGCGGAGGCGCGCAGCTGCGCCCCCGAGAGACGCCGTCCGTAGGCCTCTGACAGGTACTGCGACCCGGAGTCGGTGTGGTGCACCAGCGTCGTGCCGGGCCGCACGTCGCGGCCCTTGAGCGCCATCTCCAGCGCTTCCAGCGGCAGCTGGGTGCGCAGGTGGTCAGCGGTCGCCCAGCCGATGATGCGGCGGCTGAACGCGTCGAGGATGACCGCCAGGTACAGCCACCCCTCGTCGGTTTCCAGGTAGGTGATGTCGGCGAGCCATAGCCGGTTAGGCGCGGTCGCGGTGAAGTCACGGCCGACCAGGTCCGGCGGCTTTGACCGGCTGCTCGGCACCGTGGTGCGCGGCCCGCGTTTGCGGCCCGAGACGCCCGCGATGCCTGCGCAGGCCATCAGCCTGGCCACCCGGTTGACGCCGAGCCGCTCGTCGTGGTCGTCGACCAGCTCGTGCACCCGCGGGCTGCCGTAGCAGCCGCGCGCGTCGGCGTGGATCCGCCGGATCAGCCCCAGCAGCCGTTGATCGTCGCGCTGCCGCGCCGAGGGCTGACGGCGCCGCCAGGCGTAATAGCCCGACCGGGCCACCTCCAGCACCCGACACATCACGGTCACGCTGAACGCCGCCTTGTTCGCCTCGATGAACCCGTACACCTCTACCGGGTGCCGTTGGTCTCCTGGGCGAAGAAGGCGGCTGCTGCTTTTAGGATCTCACGCTCCTCTTCCAACCGTCGGTTGCGCCGGCGCAGCTCGGCGTTCTCCGCACGCAGCCGCTGCTGCTCGTCGCTGGTGACGCCCTCGCGTGCTCCGGCGTCGACCTCGGCCTGGCGCACCCAGCCGCGGATCGCCTCGGCCGAGCAGCCCAGATCAGCGGCCACGTCCTGGAACGACATGCCCATGTCGGTCACCAACTTGACGGCCCGGCGCTTGAACTCATCGTCGTAGGGGGGTCGGTATCCCATGATTGCGGACCTCCTGTCAGGACCCATCGTCCCAACTGTTGGGG
>DATLGH010000097.1 GCA_035540635.1 Egibacteraceae bacterium
AGTCAACCCCCCGGAGGGACTCATCCATCGGAACCGGAACGCTCGACCCGGACATCACCTGTCCGCCGAGCCGGAGATCAGCTGTCCGTCAAACCGGACCGCGCTGACCGCCTACACGGAGATAACCATGGCCGCCGGCACGGCTGCGCCGGTTCGCCACGGTCGCCGAGGGCCTGACGCGCCGGCTGCTGGTGGTGACCGCTGACGCTGACCCCGCGGCGCGTGCACCACCGCCGGGGCCCCCGGTGGTGGTGGCCGTCGCCGCGGTCGGCGTGGCCGCGGCAGCTGATGGCGAGCTTGTCGGGCGAGGTGGCTCACACGGGCGGACGGGTGAGCCCCGGCCGGGCCGGTGACGATCACCCGCCGCACGGGATCAACGAGGTCCGCCCGCCTTCCTACTCGGCCGAACGGCGCATCCGACGCTGACCCTGGGCACGCCTGGGCCGTTCGGCCCTCCTGGAGTGTGCCGGTCCGCTACCAGCCCTCGTCGTCGTCGGGCACGTCACCCCGCAGAAGCTCGACGTCGGCGAGGTCCCGCAGGGCTTTGCTGCGCCTGCGTGCAGGGTCCTCAGCCGCTCGCTGCTTCATGGCGATGAGATCGGAACGGACCGCGACGGGAACCTCGGTCCGGCCGACGGCAACCGGCTCAGCGCGCCCGATGACCTCGTCGAAGTGCGGGTCGAACGCCACCTGCAGCGGCTCACCCGTGCGGTGACGGAAGTTGACGCTGTGCGCGTGCTCTCCCCGGAGGGCGAAGCCGGCCTCGCTGAGCACCTGCGTCACTCGCTCGCGAGCGACGGCCGTGGCGACCGCGAGGTCGACGTCCATCGTCGCTCGAGGGACGCCGGCGCGGACCCCGACGGCGAGACCTCCGATGAGCGCGCACGGCATGCCGGCGCGGTCGAGCGCTGCCACCGCCTCCTGCAGCGCGGTCAGTTGGTCAGCGTGATCCACTGATGCCTGCCCCTCGCCCGACAGCAACCGGCGCTCACGCGCGGTGAGCGACGTCGCGAGCCTGAGCGCCGCCTCCGGTCGTTGCACCATCGCCTAACGATACGCCAACGCTGTCGTATGAGCGCCCGCAGGGCCGGCGGGCAGGCGCACGCGGCCATGGGACCCGACCGCGACGCCAGCGTGGTGGACGCCCGCACGTCCCGTCGCGGTGGCGCACCACCAGCGGAACCCCGTCGGGCGACGGGCCCGCGGTGCACCACACCTCGTCGCGAGCGAGGTCGATCACCCAGAAGCCGGGGATCCCTACGGCGGCGTACAGCGCCGCCTTCAGGCCGAGGTCGGTCCGCCTGCTGGACTGCCGCGACCTCGACCCTCAGCGTCGCGGTCGTCGGGTGGTGTCACGGTAGGTGGGCAGAGGTCCGGCGGAGGCCAACGTGTCGATCACCGCCCTCAAGGACGCGCTGTCGGAGGTGGACCTCCCCGCCGACAAGGACGGCTTCGTGCGCGCCGCCGAGGCGCACGCGTGACGAGGAGACGCAACAGGGCGCTGCGGTCGCTGCCGCCGGTCGAGTACGCCAACATCGACGAGGTGATCCACTCGGTCAATGCCGACGTCGGCTCGGGCCCGGTCGACGCGGTCCACGCCGATCCCCACCGCAAGCCCCCGAGCCCCGACGTCGCCGAACGGCCGCGCTGGAGACGCGCGGCACCCAGCGGGTCTTCAGGAAACCTTCAGCCGTTCTTCAGGGTGTCTTCAGGAACGCCTGCGAAAGTGTGGTAGCCCGAGCAACGCAACACGACACACAGGCGACCCGCACATGACCAAGCCGCGTTCCCTGACCCGCACGACCACCCTGCCGGCCGTGGTGCTCGCCGGCCTCCTGGCCGGCGCCGTCTGCGTCCCGCTCCGGGCCAACGCCTTGGACGTCACGGGGGCCGCGACCGACCCGGCGGCAGCCGCCGCCGACGTCCTTGGGCCCACGCCCGGCACGCTGGCGGAGCCGGGCGAGGTCGACCATGGGCCGGCCGCCGGCACGCTGCAGCAGGTTGGCAAGGCTGTGCCGCTGCCCGACCCGTCCGTGCCGCCGGTGTCTTCGCCCCCGCCCCACGTGTCCGTGTCCGTACCCGTGCGGGTTGGCTCCGCCCCCGAACCTGGCGCCACACC
>DATLGH010000098.1 GCA_035540635.1 Egibacteraceae bacterium
GTCCACCCCGGCCTGGTCATCGGGCCGTCGACAGAGATCCTGGCCGGCAACGGCAAGATCCTCACCGCCGGCGCCGTCGACTCCCACGTCCACCTGATTTGCCCGCAGCTCCTGGAGACCGCACTCGCCTCCGGCGTCACCACGGTGGTCGGTGGTGGCACCGGACCGGCAGAGGGAACCAAGGCCACCACCGTCACGCCGGGTGCCTGGAACATCCAGATGATGCTGGCTGCGCTCGACCACTGGCCCGTGAACGTGGCGCTGCTCGGCAAGGGCAACACGGTGTCAGCGGATGCGCTCCGCGAGCAATTGGTAGCCGGGGCGGCCGGATTCAAGCTCCACGAGGACTGGGGGACCACCCCCGCAGCCATCGACGCCTGCCTGCGGTCGTGCGACGAGCATGGCGTCCAGGCGGCCATCCACACCGACACGCTGAACGAGGCGGGCTACGTCGACTCGACCCTGGCCGCGATCGCCGGCCGCTCGATCCACACGTACCACACCGAGGGTGCGGGCGGCGGCCACGCCCCCGACATCATCACCGTGGTCTCCGAGCCCAACGTGCTGCCGTCGTCGACCAACCCGACGCGCCCGCACACCGTCAACACCATCGACGAGCACCTCGACATGCTCATGGTCTGCCACCACCTCAACCCGTCGGTCCCCGAGGACCTCGCGTTCGCCGAGTCGCGTATCCGCGCGACGACGATCGCCGCCGAGGACGTGCTCCATGACATCGGGGCGATCTCGATCATCGGGTCTGACTCGCAGGCGATGGGGCGCATCGGCGAGGTCGTCACCCGCACGTGGCAGACGGCCCACGTCATGAAGGAGCGACGCGGCGCGCTGCCCGGCGACGGCGCCGCCGACAACGAGCGCGTGCGCCGCTACGTCGCGAAGTACACGATCTGCCCCGCCGTGGCGCACGGCATGGACGGAGTCGTCGGGTCCGTCGAACCGGGCAAGCTCGCCGACCTCGTCGTGTGGGACCCCCGCTTCTTCGGCGTGAAGCCCGACCTCGTCATCAAGGGCGGGATGATCGCCTGGGCCGCCATGGGCGACGCGAACGCGTCGATCCCGACGCCGCAGCCCGTCCTGCCCCGCCCCATGTTCGGCGCCGCGCCGGCGGTGGCCGCCGACGCGAGCCTCGCCTTCGTGAGCCCCGCGGCGATCGAGGGCGGCCTGGCCGAGCGAGCGGGCCTGCGCCGGCCGCTGGTCGCCCAGGCCGACGTCCGGGCGCTCGCGAAGTGGGACCTGCCGGGCAACGGCGCGTGCCCGGACATCGCCGTCGACGCCGACACGTTCGCCGTCACCATCGACGGGGACCCGGTCGAGGTCGCGCCGGCGAGCGTGCTGCCGCTCGCCCAGCGCTACTTCCTGTTCTGATGCGGGCCGCGCTGCTGCTCCTCGCCGACGGCCGCGCGCCCGCGGGGGCATCCGCGCACTCGTTCGGCCTCGAGTCGGCCGTGGAGGACGGGGACGTCGGTGACGTGCGCAGCCTCGCCGCCTTCGTCGAGGCGAGGCTCCGCACGGCGGGGCTCGTCGAGGCGTGCTTCGCCGCGGCGGTCGGTGTCCGCTTCGCGGTGAGCGAGGACCTGCCGACGGTGCTCGACGTCGCCGACGCCGAGTACGGCGCCCGCGTCGCCTCCCCGGCGCTCGCCGCGCGCTCCCGCGACCTCGGGCGCTACCTGCTGCGCCTCGCGTCGGCGGCCTGGCCCGCGCCGGCGCTCGCGGCCGCGGGGCGCGCACGCCCCGCGGGGTGGCACCAGCCGGTCGCCCTCGGACTCGCGGCCGCCTGCGCCGGGGTCGGGCCGCGCGACGCGGCGAGCTGCGCCCTGCACGGGCTCGCCGCCGGCATCGCGTCGGCGGGGGTCCGCCTGCTCGGCCTCGACCCCGTCGCGGTCCACGCCGCGCAGGCGCGCCTGTCCCCCGCGTGCGACGCCCTCGCCGCCGAGGCGGCCACATGCGCCTCCGGCCCCCTGGCCGACCTGCCCGCGTGGTCCTGCCCCCTCGTCGACGTGCGGGCCGAGCGGCACGCGGCCTCCCCCACGCCCCGGCTGTTCGCCTCGTGACGCCCGACAGGAGCCACCCATGGACATCATGACCCGCGCCGGCACCACGACCACCGCCCCGAGGAAGCCGGGGGTCGGCCGGGCCCTGCGGGTCGGCATCGGCGGCCCGGTCGGGTCGGGCAAGACCGCGCTCATCGCGCGGCTCTGCGAGGCCCTCGTCGACGCCGGGCTCGCCGTGGTGACCAACGACATCTACACCTCGGAGGACGCCGACTACCTGCGCCGCCAGGCGGTCCTGCCCGACGACCGGATCGCCGCGGTCGCCACCGGCTGCTGCCCGCACACCGCCGTGCGCGACGACATCGCCGCCAATCTCGACGCGGTCGAGCGGATGGAGCGCGTCCACCAGGGCCTCGGGCTCGTGCTCGTCGAGTCGGGCGGGGACAACCTCACGCTGACCTGGAGCCGGGCGCTCGTCGACCTGCAGGTGTTCGTCATCGACGTCTCCGGCGGGGACAAGATCCCGCGCAAGGGGGGTCCGGGGATCAGCGGGTCGGACCTGCTCGTGGTGAACAAGATCGACCTCGCCCCGCACGTCGGCGCCGACCTTGAGGTGATGCGCCGCGACGCGGCCGTGCAGCGGGGGGAGGGCCCGACGGTCTTCACCGACCTGCGCACCCCCGCCGGCGCCGCCCCGGTCGCGGACTGGCTGCGCGCGAAGCTGCGGGCGTGAACGGCGCGGTGCGCGCCGCAGCGCACGTCGAGGCGGCGGCGTACGCCGGCGCGACGAGCCTCGTGCGCCTTCGCAACGCGCCCCCGCTCGTCCTGCGCCGGACGGGCCCGGGCAGCCTGCACCTCGTGTCCGCCGGGGCGGGTCCCCTCGGCGGGGACGATCTGCACCTGGGCGTGCGGGTCGGCCCGGGTGCGCGGCTCCACCTGACCCAGGTCGCGGCGAGCCTCGCGCTGCCCGGCCCCGGTGGGTTACCGTCGCGGATCCGCTACGACGTCGAGCTCGGCGTGCACGCCGCGCTGCGCTGGGACGGGCAGCCGACGGTCGCCGGGGCCGGGTGCGACCACGTGAGCGAGCTGCGCGTGACCGCCGCACCGAGCGCGGCGCTGTGGTGGCGCGACGAGGTCGTGTGCGGCCGGTACGGAGAGGCGTCCGGGACCGTGCGGTGCCGCACGACCGTCGTGCGCGGCGGTCGCACGGTGCTCCGCGCCGACACCCGCGTCGGGGACGCGCTGTGGGCATCCGCCGCCGTGGGCGGGGGCGCCCGCGTCGCCGGCAGCCTGCTCCTGCTCGGCCGGGCGAGCGAGGCGGCGACCCTGGTCACGTCCGACCGCGCCGCCGTGCTGCGGCCCGCCGAGGGCGTCGCGGTCGTCACCGCCCTCGGTCCCGGCCATCCGGAGGTCCGCGCGGCCCTCGTCGCCGCCGCCGCCGGCGGCGGTTGAGCGCGTCCCCGCGCCACCCGGTCAGGGCGCGGCGGGATCGACCGCGTCCAGGGCGCTCGCGTCGCCCCCGAGACCCTCGGTGATGGCGCGCGCGTTGGCGACCATCATGCCGATGTAGCTGTGCTCGGGGTCGCCGGGCTGGCCGGGGAAGCTGTCGTCGGACAGGTCGCCGATGTAGGTCGCCCCCGTCTCCGCGGCGATCGTGGAAAGCACGTCGCTCGGGAACTCCCGGGCGCCGAACACCGCCGGCACGCCGCGGGCGTTGATCTCGTCCACAATCGTCCGCACGTCCGCAGCCGAGGGCTCGGAGTAGTCCGACGGCTGGACCGCTTCGACGTGCTCGAGCCCGTAGCGAGGCGCGTAGTAGGCCCACGAGTCGTGGTAGGCGACCAGGGTGCGGTTCGCGGGCGGGATCGTGGTGGTCGCCTGCGCGATCGCGGCGTCGAGGGCGGCGAGCTGCGCCGTGTAGTCGGCGGCGTTGCGCCGGTAGACGTCCTCGCCGTCGGGGTCCACGGACACGAGCGCGTCGGCGATGTGACCGACGTAGTCGATGGCGTAGGCGACGTTCATCCACACGTGCGGGTTCGGCTCGCGCGCATGGGCGTGCGTCTGCCCGTTGTGCGCGTGGGGGACCTCGAGCGCGATGACGTCGTCGTCGTCGAGCGTGAGCTCGGCGAGGGTGACGATCGGCGCCCCCTCGGGCAGGTTCGCCTCGGCGAGGCGCACGGCGGCGTCGTTGAGCCCGAGCCCGTTGGCGAGGAAGAGGTCGGCGCGCCCCAGGAGCACCGCGTCCTGCGGCGTCGGCTCGAACGTGTGCGCGTCGCCCTCGTCCACGAGCGAGCGGACCTGGCCCCGGTCGCCGAGGACGTTGCGGGCGAGGTCGCTGATCGGCTCCACGACGGTGAGCACGAGCAGGTCGGGCTCGCCGGCGGGCGCCACCTCCGCCGGTGGACCGGCCGTGCCCGGCTCCCCGCCCCCCGGCCCGGCCGCGGCGCAGCCGGCGAGGAGCAGCCCGAAGAGGACGAGAGCGCGGGACGGGGGACGCATGCGGCGGTGCCTTTCTGCTAACCAGTGCCTGTTGCGACTGACTTGCGACAGTGTACCCAGAGCGTCGGTGGCACCGGGGTAGAGTGCGCGTCCATGGATCGCGTGGCGGACTGGGTTGCGCTCGTCGATCGGCACTACCCGGAGCGGGACGCGGCCGCGTGGGACGCCACCGGCCTGCAGGTCGGCGCCCCCGACGACGCCGTTACCCGCGTGCTCGTCTGCCTCGACGTGACCGACGCGGCCCTCGACGAGGCCGCCCGCGAAGGCTGCGACCTCCTCCTCGCCCACCATCCGCTGTTGTTCCGACCCCTCGCCGCCCTGACGCCACGGACCGCGGCGGGATGGCTCGCGCTGCGCGCGGCGCGCCAGGGCACCGCCGTGCTCGCCGCGCACACCAACCTCGACGTCGCGGAGGCGGGGACCACGGCGCCGATCGTCGAGGCGCTCGGCCTGGCCGACGTGCGGCCGCTCGTGCCCGCCGCTGCCGAGCCCGGGCAGGAGCTGAAGCTCGTGACGTTCGTGCCCCACGCGGCGACCGCCGCCGTCCTCGCCGCCGTTTCGGCGGCCGGAGCGGGCGTCATCGGCGAGTACGACCAGTGCTCCTTCCGCGTCGCCGGCACCGGGACGTTCCGCCCCTCGGCGGCGGCCAACCCCGCCAGCGGGACGCGCGGCCGCCTGAACGAGGAGGCGGAGGACCGCCTCGAGGTGGTGGTGCCGCGCAGCCGCCTCGGCGCGGCGGTCGCCGCGCTGTGGGACGCCCACCCCTACGAGGAGGTGGCCTACGACGTCTACCCCCTCGTGTCGGTACCGGGCCGGGGCGGGGCGAAGGGGCTCGGGCGGGTCGGTGATCTGGCGGAGCCCACGCCGCTGCGGGCGGTGGCCGACCGGCTCGCCACCGCGCTGCCGGCACCGTTCCTGCGGGTCGCGGGCGACCTCAGCCGCACGGTGCGGCGCATCGCCGCCTGCGGCGGTGCCGGGGACAGCCTCGTCGCGGCGGCGCAGGCGGCGGGCGCCGACGTCTACGTGACCGGGGACCTCCGCCACCACCCGGCGCTCGACGCGCTGACCCTGGGGCTGGCGCTCGTCGACGCGGGCCACCACGCCACCGAGGCCGCCGCGCTGCCCGCGTTCAGGCGAGCACTGGCGGGCGCCGCGGCGGAGCGCGGGCTGCGCGCGACGCTGGTAGCGTCGGCGATCAGCACCGAGCCGTGGGCGCCCTATACGCCGCCGGGGGCCACCGGCCGCCCGAACGACGGCAGCGGACGCGAAGGAGCACCGTGATCCCGGCCAGTCCCGCCGAGCAGCGCCGGCTGCTCGACCTGCAGCGGGTCGACACCGCCATCCGCCAGCTGCGGCACCGGCGGGCCAACCTGCCCGAGCAGCAGGCCCTCGACGAGAACGCCGACACCCTCGCCCGGATCAGCGCCGAGTACGCCGACGGCCGGGAGCGCCTCGAGCAGCTCGCCCGTGCGCAGCGCCGCTACGAGGACGAGATCGCAATGGTCGACTCGCGCCGCAAGTCCGAGGAGGGCCGGATGTACTCGGGCCTCATCACCTCCGAGAAGGAGCTGCAGGCGCTGCGCTCGGAGCTCTCCGCGCTGCGGGCGCGCAAGAGCGACCTCGAGGACTCCCTGCTCGAGGTCATGCAGGAGCGCGAGGACCTCGAGTCGATGGTCGCGACGTTGAAGGAACGCCATGGGGAGCTGTCGGCTAGCGTCGAGGAGCTCGAGGTGGCCCGTGACGTCGCCGCCAGCGACATCGACGCCGAGCTCGCCGAGCGCGAGCGCGAACGGGCCGCGGTCGCGGCGGACGTGCCCGCCGAAGCCGCCGCCTACTACGAGGAGCTCCGCGAGCGCAAGGACGGGCTGGCCGTCGCCGAGCTTGTCGGCCGCACCTGCCAGGGCTGCCGCCTCCAGCTCACCGCCGTCGAGTTCGAGGAGGCGCACGAGCGGGCGAAGCGGGGACTTGCGAAGTGCGAGCAGTGCGGGCGCATCCTGGTGCCCACCGGCTGACGCCACCACCGGCGGTATCCTGGGGCGGGGAGCCGGCCAGGCGACCGCGGCGGTGCCGCGCACCGCTGAGGAAAGTCCGGACTCCGCAGGGCAGGACGCTGGGTAACGCCCAGGCGCGGTGACGCGCGGAAAGTGCCACAGAGAGCAGACCGCCGAACGGCCCTCGGACGGGATCCCTTGGGACCCGGCCGCAGGGAGCGTGGTGAGGGTGAAAGGGTGCGGTAAGAGCGCACCGGCGCCGGCGGTGACGCCGGCGGCCCGGCAAACCCCGTCCGGAGCAAGGCCAAGCAGGCGCGTTCGCAGGCGGCCCGCCGAGCGCCAGGTAGGCCGCACGAGGCCGGTGGCAACACCGGTCCCAGATAGATGGTCGCCCCCCGCGCCTCAGGCGCGGGTACAGAATCCGGCTTACCGGCCGGCTCCCCACCCATCCGCCCCCTGACGCTGACCTGCGGAAACGCGATCGGCGGAGCCGCTTGGCTCACACTTGGCTCACAGGAGCGGCCGAGCACCGAGTCCACGGCGTCGCGGGAGCGGTCCTCGCTGTCGGGCCACAGGTGCGAGTAGGTGTCCAGCGTCTCAGTGGCCGAGGCGTGGCCGAGCCGGCGCTGCACGACCTTGACGCTCTCGCCGTGGTCGATGAGCAGCGAGGCGTAGAAGTGGCGGAGGTCGTGGTACGTGGTGCCGGCGGGAAGGCCCGCCCCCTCGACGGCGTCGCGCCATGCCTCGCCGAACCGTGAGCGGGTCAGCGGCTCGCCCCGCGCGGTCGCGAACACGAGCTGCACGAGCTCGACCCATGTCCGGCCGGCCTCGTCGCGACAGACCATTCCCGAGACATGGGCGGGAAGGCGGACAGGTGCTCCGTCAGCGCCTCGACCAGCACCCGGGGGACGGGCACGTCGCGCCGGGAGGCCTTGCGCTTCGGCGGACCCAGGTACGCCGGCTCGCCCGCGCGCACCACGAGCTGGCGGTCGATGCGCAGCGTCGGCTTGGCCGACGGCGGCTCGAGGCCGGTCCGGTCCACCGTCAGCCCGAGCGCCTCGGACACCTGCGGGCCGGCGGCCGCGCCGAGCGGCACCATCGCACGCCACCGCGCCGGCATAGCGGCCTCCAGGGCGAGCACCTGCTCGACCGCCAAAGGCACGACGGCTGCCGATGGTTCTCGGGCAGCCGGGTCCCGTCGCAGGGGGACGCGGAGATGATCCGGTCCCGCACGGCAGACTTGAACATCGACGCGAGCACGCCGTGCACGACCGCGACCGTGGACGGCGCCAGCTGGTGCTCGACCAGCAGCCGCTTCACCCATGCCTGGATGTCGGACGGCCCCACGGCGGCGAGGCGCCGCTCGCCGAGCAGCCGGTAGACGTGCAGCCGCAGCAGCGACTCGATCTTGTCGGCGCTCGACGGGCGGTGCACCTGCGCCGCGCGCCACTGCTCGCCGTACTCGCGACCGTCACCCTGCCGGTGGCGGGGGAGACGTACTGGGCGGTGACGATCGCGGCCGTCTGCTCGTCGAGCCATCGTTGCGCGTCGACCTTGCGGCGGAACGAACGTGTCTGCTGGCGACCGCTCGGGTCGCGGTGCACCGCTTCCCAGGGGCTCGGCCGGTTCCCACGTCTGCGGATGGATGCCATAGGACCCTCCTGGTCACTCGTCGGCCGCCAGGGGACGCAACCGTACGCCGGGGGCAGACCGCCATGATGCAGGGGTCCGTCTCGGCTGTTGTGGACGTCCTTGCGCCCCGAGGCGTTGGGATCTAGGCGGACGCCTCGTCGAGTAGCTCGTCCTCCCACGCTCGGACATCGGCGGGGCGGAACCGCAGATGACGGCCGACGCGGAAGCCGCGTGGGCCCTTCTGCATGTAGCGCCACTGGTGAATCGTCTTGACGGGGACGCCCAGGTACTCGGCGAGCTGTGCGGTGCTCCACAGCCGCTCAGGCGTCGCGGTCCCGTGGGTGTCCATTGGGCGCTGCGGTACGCGTCGGTGCTCGGGTGTCAGTTCCATAGTGCACGTCCTGAAGATCGACGGCTTGCCACGTAGGGAGTTCACCGACCCGCTCCCGCTTTGTGACAGCTGTGCTGCCAGGCGGTCGGTCACCGACGACCGCCTCGCCCCGTGCTGCCCCAGGCACGCCGATGCGCCCGTTGAACCGGCCATCGTCAGACCGGGCGTCACGGAACTCCCCGTCCAGCAGTGCACCTCCCGGGGCAGGGCCGCCCCGCGGGTGCGGGCGGCGTCCTCCAGGATCCCGGCGAGGCGTTGCAGTCCTTCGTAGGGGATGGCGATCGCGTCCTCGGCGGTCTCGCTCAACAGCAGTGCGGGCTGCTCCACCTCCCAGCCGGCGCGTTCGACGATGGCGCGCATCTGGGCGTTGCGCCTGGCCGCGAGCTCGTAGAGGTCCACGACGTAGGCCAGCGGGCGCCGACGGGCGGCTGCCCACCGTGCAGCCGCATCTCCGGGCCTCCCCGGGCAGGCGTCGAGATCGCGCGCCATCTCGCGGACCAGGTCGGCGATCTCCTCGAGGCGTTGCTGGAGATAGGGCGTTCCGAGACGCTGCACCTGCTCGCGTTCGTCGACGTCGAGGTCCCCGACGAGGTCCCGATGGGCCTCATCGGTCAGCCATGGCTCGAACCACTCCTCCTGCAGCCACCGGAGTGCAGCTTCCAGCATCCGCACCAGCTGTGCCGGGTCGGCGTCCTCGATACGGGCGGCCGGGTTCATGACAGCCGTCCATCAACCCGGTCCCAGCCCATCCGAGACGCTGGCACGACCAAGCTGCAAAGGCAGGGCTGAGGGCAGACGTCCGCTGTCATCATCAGGCACCTCCTCTGTCGATGGGCACGACTTCAAAGGAGTTGCGTGCGGCGACGGGCGGTTGTGACAGGCGTTCGGGGTGCGCTCGATCCGTCCGACGGCCGCGCCGGCGGAGCCATCGGCACATCTCCTGGTCTGAGGTGCACCGACCGTCCCGCCTGGCCTATGCCGAACTGATGCGGAACTGATGCTGGCGCCTATGCGGCGTGGTCAGTTGCGTGGTGCGTTCCGTGCCACGCCTATGCTGCGGCCGTCAGGGCTATGCCAGACCTATGCCGGGTCCCGGTGCCGATCCGGGTCGCGCACATGGGTTCGCATCTGGCGCCAAGCACTCATGGCGGGAGAGCGAGGACTCGCCCCCAGCGCGGTGGGTCCTCGCGTGGCCCAGGGGCCGGTCAGCCGGCGGTGTCGTCGAACCAGGCGAGGCCGTGGTGTTGCATGGCGTCTTGCAGCGCGGGATCGTCGAGGGTGATCGGCGCCGCCGTCCCAGCCGAGACCAGGAT
>DATLGH010000099.1 GCA_035540635.1 Egibacteraceae bacterium
GCGCCCCACATCAGGCATGGGCCGGTGCCCGACCCCGGCGAGCCCCGGCCCATGCCTGATGTGGGGCGCTACCGCTTCGCTGCCTGAGCGCCGGTCTGGGGCGCTACCGCTTCGCTGCCTGAGCGCCGGTCTGGGGCGCTACCGCTTCGCTGCCTGAGCGCCTACCACCCGAGGGCGTCGAGACGGCTGGTGACGCCCCCGACGTAGCCGGCGCCGAAGTGCTCGACGTGCACGAGCAGGTGGTAGAGCTGCAGGGCGGGACGGCGAGCCTGCCAGCCCGGCTCGAGGGGCCACGCGGCGATGTAGGCGTCGACGAGGGCCGCGGGGAAACCGCCGAAGCAGTCCATGAACGCGAGCTCGTACTCGCGGTCGGCGTAGCACACCGCGGGGTCGACGAGCCAGCGCCCGTCGACGACGTTGCCGCTCCACAGATCGCCGTGCACGAGGCTCGGCTCGGGGTCGTGGTCGAGCAGCGCCTGCAGCGGCCCCTCGCAGGCGCGCTCGAGTCGCCGGCGCACGTCGACGGGCAGCGCCGACGCGCCGAGCCACGGGCGGATTCGGTGGTTGACGTAGAAGTCCGGCCAGTCCGGGCAGGGGTCGTTGCGCTGCGGCAGCCAGCCGATGAGGTTGTCGCGGTGCCAGCCGAACGCTGTCCCCGTTGACCGGTGCATCCGCGCGAGCGCCGCGCCCAGGCCGGGCCAGTCGGGCGGGCCCCCGACGGCGGCCAGGACGAGGACGTCGTCCTCGGCCGCGAGCACCTCGGGCACCGGCGCGCCGGCCTCCGCGAGCGCCGCGAGGCCGTCGGCCTCCACCTCGACGGGGTAGGGAGCACGCTTCACGACGACCTCCCGGCCGTCGGACAGCCGGGCGCGCCACACCTCGCAGATCATCCCGCCGCCGAGGGGCCGCCCTCCGCCGGCCACGAGGCCCCCCGGCAGGCTCGGCACGCTCATGAGCGGGGCCGGGACTCCTGCTCCTCCTCCAGTGACTGGAGGTGGGCGACGACGCCGCGGGCGCCGGCGCGCACGATCTCGACCACGCGCGGGAAACCCTCGTCGCCGCCGTAGTAGGGGTCGGGCACGTCCTCGCCGTCGGCGTCGGGATCGAACGACCGGAAAAGGGCGACCTTCGCCTTGCTCTCCTCATCCGGCGCGAGGGCGCACACGTCGGCGTAGTTCGCGCGGTCCATGACGAGCACGAGGTCGAAGCGGTCGAAGTCCTCGGCCGCGATCTGGCGGGCCGTGCCGCTCAGGGTCAGGCCGACGGCGGCGGCTGCTGCCCGCATCCGCTCGTCAGGGGGATCACCGACGTGCCAGTCCCCCGTTCCCGCGGAGTCGATCTCGAGGTCGAGCCTGGCCTGCTCCGCCGCCTCGTGCAGCGCCGCTTCGGCAGTCGGCGAGCGGCAGATGTTGCCGAGGCACACGAGAAGGACGCGCATGCCGACAGGCTATAGGCTCCCGCCGATGACCCTTACCGAAGGCGCTGCCGCTCCCCTGTTCACGCTCCTCGACCAGCACGGCGACAAGTGGTCGCGGGCGCTGGGGGTCGCGCGGTCGCTGTAGCGCTGCGCCCCCGCACGCTCGAACCGGGCGACACGGTCGCCGTCGTGGCGCCGGCGTCGCCCGTACGGTTCCCCGACCGCCTCGAGGCGGGTATGGCGCTGCTCGCCGAGTGGGGTCTGCGGACCCGGGTCATGCCGCACGTCCACCACGAGGACGGGTTCCTCGCCGGCAGCGACGAGGACCGTCTCGCCGACCTGCACGCCGCCTTCGCCGACCCGGAGATCCGCGCGGTGTGGTGCGCCCGCGGCGGCTACGGCTGCTCCCGGCTCACCGATCGCCTCGACGGCGGGCTGCTGCGCGCCGACCCGAAGCCACTCGTCGGCTTCAGCGACGTCACGGCGCTGCACCTCGCCTTGCACCGGCACGGCGTCGTGAGCTTCCACGGCCCCACCGGCGAGTGGAACGAGCGGCGCACCGGCGGCGCCTCCGCCGCGTCGCTGCGCCGGGCCCTCACCGATGCCCGCCCGCTCGGGGCGCTGCCGACCGGGCCGCTGGAGCGGCTCGTGCCCGGGCGGGCGGCCGGTCCGCTCGTCGGCGGCAACCTGTCGCTCCTCGCCGCCGCCGTCGGCACCCCCGACCAGCCGGACACCCGCGGGTGCCTCGTGCTGCTCGAGGACGTCGGCGAGCGGCCCTACCGCATCGACCGGATGCTCCGCCAGCTGCTGCGCGCCGGCCTCGTCGAAGGCGCGGCCGGCCTCGTATTCGGGGCGTTCTCCCGCTGCGAGGAGCCCCGCGGTCCCTGCGCCACCGTGGACGAGGTGCTCGCCGCCTTCGCCGCCGAGCTCGGTCTGCCCACGGTCGGCGGGGCACCGATCGGCCACGGCCCGGGCCAGCTCACCGTGCCCCTGGGCGTGGCCGCCGAGCTCGACGCCGACCGCGGCACCCTCACGGTCATCGAGCCCGCGACGTCCCCCTGAGCGGATCGGGGCAGGGCGCCGTCAGGCGCCGGGGATCGGCATGCCCTCGCCGACCCGGCGGAGGACCCGGCCGGTCACGCCGTCGGCGGTCACCCACTCGGGCACCCGGCCGTCGCGGTCGACCGGCAGGAGCGCGAGGGCCACCGCGCCGTCGTCCGTGGGGGCCGTGCTCGTCACGGTGCCCGGTTTGGCCCCGCCCTCGGCGGCCAGCGACGCGCCCTCGCTGACGGGGCCGTCGAAGGCCACAACCGCGAGCGTGCGCCGGGGCCGGCCGAGGTTGTAGATCTTCGCGATCGACTCCTGGCCCGGGTAGCAGCCCTTCTTCAGGTGCACGTGGGTGGGCAGCAGGCCGAGCTCCTGGGCGCGGCGTCCGGTGGAGATCTCCGTGCGCCACCCTGGCACGCCGTGGCGGATCCGCCACGCCTCCCACTCAGCCATGGTCGCGTCGGGCAGACCGAGCCCGGCGACGCGCTCACCCACCCACTCGGGAGTGCCGAGCAGGTCCACCCCGCCGGAGCGGTCCCGCACCACGAGACCGTCGCCGTGCGGCACGGCCGTCATCGGCTCGTCACGGGCGGCGGACAGGGCGACGGGCTTCGGGCCGCGCACGCTGGCGAGGGCGAACTCGTCGCTCGCGTCGGCGGCCTCGACCTGGGTGAGGAACTTGAACTTCTCCAGGGCCGCGGCGAGGTCGGCGGCGACCTCAGGCGGGGTGACGAGCAGGACATGCTCGGCGTGGACGACGGCCCGGCCGGCGGCCTGCGGGTTGCCCTTCGCGTCGAGGTGGAGGAAGTCCGCGACGGTCCCGGGACGGGCGTCCTGCAGGTACTGGCTCAGCAAGGTGTGGAGATAGGTGAGGCGGTCCGGGCCGGTGACCCGGACGACCCCGGCGGGCAGTCGGACGACCGCGGTCTCGTCGAGCAGCAGCGCCATGTCCCGACCTTACCGCTTGGTAGGTCCCGGGTCGGACGGCCGGCCAGCGAAGTTTCTTCGCGGCTCGTTGCCGCGGGCGCTGGCCGATGGCATCCTTGCCGGACGACAGAAAGGAGGTGGTCCTAGCACATGATTTCTGATAGTCGCTCCGTGACCGTCGAGGTGATGAGGCGCTAGGCCTCACTCGGTCCTACCTGTGGCATCCCGACCGACACCACGTGATGCCTAGCGAATCCCAACTTCGTCGCCCGCTCGTCTCGTCCGTGGGAGCTGGTCACGCCCACCCACCCGGCCTCGCAACGCGACGCTCCGGGGACGCGACATAGACGGCGAGTGTTGGATGCCGGCCGCCCGGGCCTGGGGACCTCCCCGCCCGGGCGGCCCTCCTTTTCGCCCCCTCCCCGCAGCGGTAGGGTGAGCCCTATGGGCCGGTCGATGGTTGTGAAGGTCACCCATGCGCTCGACGATCCCGAGCGCGCGCACATCGGCTGCAACGTCGCCGCGGTGGCGCTGGCCAGCGGCGTCGACGTGCACCTGTTCCTCGCCATTGAGGGCGTCACCCTCGCGCGGGACGAGGTGGCGGGGGAGCTGGAGGTCCCCGACGCTCCGCCGATCACGGACCTGCTCGCCGCGCTCTACGCCGGCGGCACCGTCACGGTGTGCACGCCCTGCGCCACCCGCCGGGGCCTCGCCGAGGCCGACTTCCGCCCCGGTACGCGGATGGCCGGTTCGGCGCTGTTCGTGGAGCTCGCGACCGCGGAGGGCACCCAGGCCCTCGTGTACTGACGCCTC
This sequence comes from Egibacteraceae bacterium, assembly GCA_035540635.1. Lineage (NCBI taxonomy): Bacteria > Bacillati > Actinomycetota > Nitriliruptoria > Egibacterales > Egibacteraceae > Egibacteraceae bacterium. Next base: position 4,205 of record DATLGH010000099.1, read on the forward strand.
AGGCGGCGCGGCTGCTGTCGGGCACGGCACCGGCGTCGAGCAGGGCGTGGACGTCGGCGGCGGTGGGGACGCCGGCGACCCGGCCGAGGACCGTGCCGTCGACTTCCAACGCGAAGGTCGTCGGCGTGCGCAGCACCCCGTGCGCGCGGGCGAGGTCGAGGTGGTCGCCGACGTCGGCGGCCCGCACGGCCACGTCGTCACGGTCTCCGGCGACCTCCTCGAGGACGCGGCGCGCCATGGTGCACGGGGCGCACGACGGGGCGGTGAACGCCACGAGGAGGCGCCGCTCGGGCGGGGCGCCGATCGCGGCGAGCTCCTCGCCGGTGAAGCGATCGTCGACCGCGCGCACCTTCCCGTCGTGCGCCCGCCACCACAGTGCGAAGGCACCGGTGGCGGCCACGACCGTGGCCAGGACGAGCCACTCGCTCATCGCGACCTCGTTACGACCCGCCCAGCGCTCACGCCGGGCTCCCGCGGGAGGACGACCGCTCGTCGCCCGCCCGACGCGTGCCGAGCGCGCGCCGGCCGATCGCGTACACCTCGCAACCGACGCAGAGGCCGGTCGCGGCGAGCAGCCCCGACAGGGCAACCACGACGAGCACGAGCCCCCACCCGAGGGTCGTTGCGCCGGTGAGCACGGCGGCCAGCCCCGCACCGGTGAAGATCAGGCCCATGAGCTGGGAGAAGCGCGGGCCCGCCTCGGGCTCGGTCGCCGGCGGCGGCCCCCAGTCGAGGCGGCGCTTCAAAAAGCGGAAGACGTTTCCGTAGGGCGACCAGCGCAGCCCTGCGAGCGCGGCCACGGCGAACACCGCAACCTGGAACGCGAGCAGCGCCGCCGACTGCGTGAGGAACGCGGCCGCGAGGACGAGGAAGGTCAGAGCGGCGGAGAACCGGGGACCCCGGACGTCGATCTCCATGGTCGTTGCTCCTTTGCTCACCAGTCGATCACCGCGTCGGCGGTGCGCAGCGCCTCGGCGAGGTCGCCGTCGTCGCACAGCGCGACGCCGGGGACGAGGTCGTCGGGGGCGAGGCCCAGGCGGTCGAGCTCGGCCCCGGTGACGAGCACCGCGACCCCGCTCTCGATGAGGCCACGCAGGTCCTGGGCGCTGGCCGCCGGCGGCAGCCCGACCCCGGCGAGCTGGCCGGGCCGGGTCTCGCCCCCGGCCACGGCGAGCTCGACCGCCGGCCCGCGCAGCACGAGCGTGAGGTCGACGTCCTCAGCGACGGCGTACGCGTTCGCCTCGAGGGCGGGCTCGGTGGCGAGCAGCGCCCCGGCGACGCCCTGCAGCAGGCTGACCACACGACGGGCCATCCCTACGCCTCCCCCGGTGCGCCGCCGGTGCTCATGGCGCACCTCCCGCGGACAGCACGACGTCGGCCGTGCGCACGAACGCCCACAGGTCTGCGTGGTCACCGGTCACGACGCCGGGCGCCTGGCGGTCGGCGACGCCGAGGCGGCGGGCGGCGTTGCCGTCGACGACCCAGTCGAGGGTGCCGCCGTGGACGCCGCGGCGCAGCAGCGCGGCGACGGCCCGCCCGACCTCGCCCGAGCCGGCCGACAGCACCGTCGCGTCGTCGTGGGCGAACACCGTCACCCGGTGACCGCGGTTGAGGACCCGCTCGGCGAGCCTGAGGGCGGTAGCGGTGCGCTCGGTCGTGACGCCGCCGGCGAGGACGAGGGCGATGGTGCGGGGCATCAGCGGGCCACCTCCACTGACGCGCACGCGGCGGTCACAGCCACACCGCCCGGTCGGCGCCGTCGGTGACGAGGTCGGCGATCTCGTCGAGGTCGACGGTCTTGCACCCTTCGGTGACCCGCCGGGCGGCGAGTCCCCGGCGGCGCAGCGCGTCGTCGTGCACGCTCACCTCCACGCCCGCGGCGAGGGCCTCCACGACCGCGTCGGCGTCGGCGTGCCCGGGCCGTGCGAGCGCCGCAGCGCGGTCGAGCAGGACGACCGCGACGGTGTCGCCCGCGCTCGACCAGGCGCGAGCGAGTGCGAGGGCCCAGCGCGGGTCGCGGGAGACCAGGACGGTGTGGCGCATCTACGCGCCCTTCCTGATGAGCAGGCGGATGCCGGGGCGGCCGGCTGCGTCGGTGGCACGCTCCACGCCGAGCAGCTGATGACCCGCACGGTCCGCCCACCGGGCGAAGGCCGCGGGGGACCCCGGACCCTCGGCGAGCACCTCGAGGACGTCGCCGGCACGCAGGCGCGTGACGGCCCGCATCGCCCGTACCACGCCGGTCTCCCGCGGCTGGCCGCGGACGTCGACGCCGTCCACCGGCTGCACGGCGGGTCGGGCAGCCGCCTGTCCCGTCGCGCGCGCACGCCAGACGCGCCCCCGGCCGGGGACCTCCCCGGCGTCGGCGAGCGTGACGGGGACGCCGGCGCCCGCCAGCGCCCCGCAGAGCAGGCCGCGCTCGAGGGCGTCGGCGAGGTCCGGACGGGCCTCGGCGAGCAGGGAGAAGGTGCCGTGCAGCCCGGTGACGTCGACCCAGTCGCGCCCGGCCCTCGCGACCCTGGTGTCGGGGGCCAGCTGCCGCAGGGACCGCAGCGCCCTCTCGGCGACCTCCTCGAGCGTCTGCGCAGGGTCGAGCTGCTGGCGCTGGTGGTCGGCGAGCACGAGGCGGCGGGCCTCGGTTGCGGCCGCGTCGTGCGCGCGGCTGGCGAGGGAGGCCGACTGGCCCTGCTGCCCCGCCGGGGCGTCGAGAAGGCCGGCGAGCAGTCGCACGAGCAGGGAGGCGCTGGCCGAGCCGCCGGGCCCGTTCGCGCCCAGGCCCTCGGCTCCGTCCGGCACGTCGCTGTGCGCCTGGTACAGCTTGGCCGGGCGTCCACCGCCGGGGTGCTTGCGGAGACCGACGCCGACGAGCCCCGCGTCCGCGAGGGTCTCGAGATGGGTGCGGGCGACGTTGGGATGCAGGTCGAACGCGCCGGCCACGTCCCGAACGGTCAGTGGCCCGTCCACGGCCTGCAGGTGCGCGTAGATCGCCGCGCGGGTCGTCGAGCCGAGCGCCCGCGCCACGCTGACCGCCCGTCGACGGGCGGTCGGGCGCTCGGCGAGCGCACCGGACGCGGGGGCCATGGGTTCCTCCTCGGGCAGCGCACAGAGTTTGCACTGACCGGGCCAGTGTTATCCGTTCGGCTCCCACCTTCAAAGGGCAAGTGGTAGTGTAAACAGAGAAAACCGGGTTGTGGACGGGGCGCCGCCGTGGCGGGAAGGGCCCGCCGGCCCGGCGCGCTACAGCGAGGCGAGGCGGGCGAGGGCGTACGCGGCCGGCGCGGCGAGCAGGACCGGCGTGGCGGCGGCGGTCAGCAGGCCCACAGGCAGGCGCGGCGATCGTGTTACCGCCTCCGGGGTGGCCGCGTCGGCGCGGGCGTTCGCGACGGCGTCGTCGACGGCCTCGCGGAGCAGGCCCGCCGCGGCGGCGGCGAGCAGCGCAACCGCCGCGACCCCGGCGGCGCTCGACAGGTTGAACGGCGGATCGGCCGCGAGCGCGAGCCCGCCCGCGAGCAGCAGTGCGACGGCGACGGTCATGGCGCCGGCGGGGACGGCCTTGACCCGGGTGGCGGCCTCCTGGCGCACGGCGTCGACCGCGGTGGCCAGAAGCAGCACCCCGAGGATCCAGCGCCAGCCCTCGGGGAGCCCGCTGAGCAGCAGGAGGCCGCTCGCGCCGAGGCCCACCGCCAGGCCGGCGAGGGCGGTGCCGCCGAGGGCCGCCGTCACCCCGCGACGGCGGCCGAAGGCAAGGGCCATCGCGAACGCGGCGAGGACCCCCGCGGCGACGAAGTCGGGCACCGCCGTCCAGGCGTTGTCCGGCTGGAAGGCGATGGCCGCGGGCAGCCCCACGCCCGGCACCGCCGCGGCGAGCGTGATGGGTCGCGGGCCCGCGCGCGACAGCACCGCAGCGAAGTCGGCGAGCACGACCCCGGCGACGACGAGCACCACGACGGCGAAAACCAGAGCGCCCGCGGCCAGGGCGGCGAGCGTCACCGCCGCGAGCACGGCTGCCGCCGCCGTGTTCGTCATCGGCTCACCCTATACGAACCGGTTGCGGGATGGGCCGTCACGCAGCGACGAGCACACGCCGGGGGCGGACGCCGTGTCAAGCCAGCCAGACGGCTCTCGCCTCGCACCCCCGCTGAACGGCGGCAGGAGCGCAACCTCGCCGCCGTCGGGCACGTCGACCGGGGCGTCGAGCGGGGTGGGGTTGCCGTCGACGAGCACGGCGCACACGGCGAGGCGCGCGGCGAAGCGCTCGTCGTAGCGGGCGCGCAGCTCGTCGAGGACGGTTGGCAGCGGGCCGGGGCTCGCGGTCGTCTCGCTCGTGCCCGCGGCCTCGCGCAGCGCCGCGAACAGCCGCACCCGCACCGCCATCCGCTGCCGCTCCTGTCCTGTCAGGCGTGCCGGTGACACCGTACGGCATCCGGCCATCGGAGGGCCGCCCGCGTTCCGTCAGCGGCCCGGGGCGCTGCGCTAGGCTCCTCGTGCAGCCCCACGTGGACTGGAGGCCGCCGGTTGCATCTCATCGTGCTGTCCGACGCATCGGGGGCGGGCAAGGCCCTGCTGCCCGCGCTCGAGTTCCTCGACCACACCGTCGCGGCCGCGCGGCTGGCACCGGAGTCGCTCGCCGCCGCGGCGCCCGCCGACCTCGTCGTCGTCGACGCGACCGGCGACCTCGCGGCCGCGTCGCAGGTCTGCCGCGCGGCGGCGTCGGCCGAGTCTCCCCGGCCCGTCCTGCTCGTCGTCGGCGACGGGGGCCTGGCAGCGGTGAAGGCGAGCTGGGGGTTCGACGACTTCGTGTCGCCCTCGGCCCAGCCCGCCGAGGTGGAGACGCGCCTGCGGCTGGCCGCCGACCGGGCCCGGGCCGCGCACCGCCAGCACACGGCGAGGGTCGGCGACCTGCTCATCGACGAGGACACCTACATCGTCCGCCTGCGCGGACGGCCGCTGGACCTCACCTACCGCGAGTTCGAGCTCCTGCGCTACCTCGTCGCGCATCCCGGGCGGGTCTTCACCCGCGGGCAGCTGCTCCAGGAGGTGTGGGGCTACGACTACTTCGGCGGCACCCGCACCGTCGACGTCCACATCCGCCGGCTGCGCGCCAAGCTGGGCCCCGAGCACGAACAGCTCATCGGCACCGTCCGCGGCGTCGGCTACAAGCTCGACCCGCAGGGCGTCGGTGAAGGCTCGGCGCGGCGCGACCCCGAACAAGGGGACGGAGGCACGCCCGCTCCCTGAGCGGTCGTCGCCAGGACCTACGCGGGGCGGAGGAGGTCCTCCCGGGAGACGCCCGCCGGAGGGATCTTCTTCTCGTAGCAGACCTCGGTCGACACGGCGGTGAAGCCGGCGGAGCGGTAGAGGGCCACCGGGCCCGCGTGCGAGGCGTCCACGTAGAGGATCGCCTGGCGGCAGCCGCGGTCGTGGAGATGGGCCAGCCCGGCGGCGAGAAGCAGCCGCCCGAGCCCGCGGCCCTGCGCGGCGGGGTCGACGGCGAGGACGTAGACCTCCCCGACGGGCTCATGGGCGGCGACGGGCCCCGCGTCGTGGCCATGCCACTTCGTCCAGTGGAAGCCGAGCAGGTCGTCGGCCCCCCAGGCGAGGATGACGCCCTCGGCGGAGAACCACGGCTGGCGGCGGCGCTGCTCGAGCGTCGACCGGTCCCAGCCCCCCTGCTCGGGATGTCCGACGAAGGCGGCGTTGTTCACCCGCAGTAGCGCGCCGTCGTCGGCGCCCGGCCGGTAGGCGCGGAGCGTCACCCCCTCCGGCGGGCGCTCTACGGCCGGGCGGTCGGGCAGCGCGCGGGTCATCAGCAGCAGCTCGCGCTGGACCCCGAAGCCGGCCCGCGCGGCAAGCGTCGACCGCGCGTCGGCGACCCGGCGCACCCAGAGGAAGAGCGGGCCGCCGCCCGTGCGGGCGATGAGGGTCTGGGTCGCGTCGAGCAGGCGCAGGGCGAGCGCCTCACGGTCCTCGCGGTCGGGGCGCACGACCACCTCCGCGGCCGCCCGCGGTCGGGCGCCCGCGGCGTTCCAGCGCACGTGGGCGTAGCCGACGAGGTCGTCGCCTTCGTGTGCGAGCACGCCGGTCCAGTCCCGGGCACCCGCGACGAGGTGGGCGTACTTGTGCTCACCGACCGGCGCGTGGCCCTCGAGGCGGGTCACCTCGTCGATGAGGGCACGCACCTCGACGAGGAGCGGCTCGTCGAGGGTCGCCGACACCTGGATGCGCACCATCGGCCGCAGCGTACGATGCCCCAATGGACGTCGGCCATCGCCTCCGCGACGAGGGGTACCGCCTCACCCCCCAGCGCCAGCTCGTCTGGGATGTTCTCCGGCGCGCCGACCGCCACCTCACCGCCGAGGACATCCACAGCGCAGTCACCCGGGTGGTGCCCGACTTCAACCTCGCGAGCGTGTACCGCACGCTCGCGCTGCTCGCGGCGCTCGACCTCGCGAAGGAGGTCCGCCTCATCGACGGCAAGGGTCACTGGGAGGTCGCCCACCCCGACGAGGAGTTCCACCTCGTGTGCCGTTCCTGCGGCAGCGTCACCCACCACCGCGGGGGTCTCGTCGCCCAGACCCGCGAGCACCTGGCGACGAGCCACGGTTTCACCGCCGAGAACGTCGATCTCGTCGTCCGCGGCGTGTGCCGGGACTGCGGGCCCCGCTGAGGCCGCCCCCCTGGCTCGCTAGCGGGTCCCCGCGCCGGTGGGTACACTGCGCGCAGCGCGCCGCCGGGAGGTAGTCTGCTCATCCACGGGCCGTTAGCTCAACGGGTAGAGCTCCGGACTTTTAATCCGGCGGAGCGGGTTCGAGTCCTGCACGGCCTACGAGCGTCGGGGCCGCGCAGGAGCAGCACACGAGGACCTGTGGAGCAGCTAGGAGTGCTCGTCACCCTGTCAAGGTGAAGGTCGCGGGTTCAAATCCCGTCAGGTCCGCTCGACTCCCCCCGTCCTGGTCAGGTAGCTCAGTCGGTAGAGCGCTCGACTGAAAATCGAGAGGTCGGCGGTTCGACCCCGCCCCTGACCACAAAGCCACTCCCCGCAAGGGTTTCCCGCTCTCTCGCCCATAACGCGGGCTAACATCGCGCACACTGAGCGGATGTTCTAGACTGAGTGGACCTGTTCGACCCTCTGCTACGCCAGCGGTCGCGCTCGCTGCGGGCCTGCAACCGCTCCCCACGCACGATCGAGACGTACACCGACTCGGCCCGCCAGCTCGCCGCGTTCGCTGCCGCCCATGGTCGGACCGACCTCGACCGGGACCTCATCACCGACTACCTCGCCGGACCTCGCCGACCGCCGGAAGCCGACGACGGTCGCCTTCCGCTACCGCAGCCTGCAGCAGCTCACAAAGTGGCTCGTCGCCGAGGGCGAGCTGACCGCCGACCCGATGGCGGGCATGCACGTCCCGCACGTCCCCGAGCAGCCCGTACCGGTGCTGACCGACGACGACCTGCGCGCCCTACTCGCCGCCTGCAAGGGCACCGGCTTCGCCGAGCGCCGCGACACGGCGATCATCCGAAGCGCCGGGCGGGACTGCCTCCGATCCTGTGCAGGCCGTGGAGCTCAGGACCCGCCGAGGTGCCCGTCCACGAACCCTCGCGGGTTCAGGACCGCCGGTTCCGAGATCTCGGCTTCGAGCAGATCGAGATCGCCGGAAACGAGCATCTCGGCCCCCGCGGTGCGCGCCAGCGCGATCAAGTAGTCATCGCCGGGATCGCGCGTGACGGCCGGCACCTCGGTCGGATCAGCGGCGCTCTCACAGGCAGCCAGTCCGTCGAGCACCCGATCGACCTCCTCGCGATCCAGCCACTCGAACTTCGGACGAGCGGTGACCTCGCGAACCTCTTGCAACAGCTTCGGCGACACGATGACGGTGATCGTCCCGCCGAGGGCGGCCTGCAGGACACGGTCCGGAGCGCTGCCGGGGGTCAGCATGGCCGACACGATCACGTTCGGGTCGACGACGACCCGCACAGGTCAGGACGCGTGGGCACGCCGCTGGGCACGAGCAGCCTTCTGCTCAGCGACGACGATGTCCATGACCTCGCCTTCGGACAGGTCCTGCCACGGGCTCGCGGCCTGCAGACGGCCCAACGCCCGCAGGGCGAGCAACCGACGCAAAGCCCGCTCCACGAGCTCCTCGGTCGCCACGGCGTCCTCGGCCGCGGCCGCGGCCGCACGCTCGTACAGCGCTGAGTCGATCGAGACAGAACGACGGGATTGGCTCACAGCGGAAGTCTACCGGGTCGCCCTTGCACGGACTCTCACTCCCGCCCCGAGCGAGATGCGACCGTGACAACGGCGCTCTCCGCGAGTCCGACGAACAGCTCCAGCCTGGCCGCTTCGGGGTCTTCGACCGCCGGCGCCGGGGCGCGTCCATGGTAGGAGTCAGGCGCACGATCGCGGTCGCATCCCGGGCATCGGCGGGAGGCCAGGGATGAGCTGTCGTCATGGCCAGAGGCGGGCGCCGTGCCGGCGTGGCACGAGGTCCACGCGACATCGAACCCGCCGTCCGGCGAGGTGTGGACGACGAGCTGATCGAGGCCTTCTCGTCCCGCCGCCGCGCGATCACCGCTGCCGTCCAGGACCTGGCCGCCGCCTATCGCGACAAGTACGGCGTGGACGCGCCGCCAGCGGTGCTATCGGCGATGGCCCAGACCGCCTGAGCCCAGACCCGCCAACGCAAGCGCGACCTGGATCCCAGCGAGGCGCTGGAGCGGTGGGAGGCCACCGCCCGCCGCCACGGACGCCAGCTCGCCCGCCTCCCCGAGCAGGTGCTCGCCCGGGCGCAACCTCGCAATCCTGCAGACCACGCCGACCCGCTGGAACGGCTCCTGGCAAGCCTCGCGGACAGCGGCCGGGCGACGTTCACCTGCCACGACCTGCTGCGCGCCGCCCTCGACGTCCTCCCACCCAGCGCGCTGCCCAAGGCAGAACTCCACGCCCAGGTGAGCGGCTGGTCGCCCGGGCAGTCAGCCACCCGGCGCTGGTGGGCGTCACGACGCCGGACGTTCTCGACGCGCCCGCCGAGCTGCAACGCCGGGACGGCACCAGCGTCTATCAACAACCCGACCGGCAGCGCTGGACCCTGGCGGCCACGCTCGACCAGGAGGCCTGGCTGCTCGCCGTCGCCGCCGAACCCACCGGGCGCACACTCGAACGCGACGTCGTGGAGAGCGCCGTCGTTGCGCACGGCCTCGGGCAGGATCAGGCAGGCGCCGTCCGCGAGCTGCTGGGCTCCGACCGCGTAAGTTGACGAGGCGTCCATGGTTGCCACCCCCGACCTGGTCGAGATCGTCGAGCAGGCACGCCGCGCCGGCGGCAAGGTCCTGCTGAAAACGAGAGGTCGGCGGTTCGACCCCGCCCCTGACCACGAGAACTCCCCGACGGGTGGCGCGCGACCTTCTTCAGGAGCGGGCCGGCTCGACCACGACGAGCAGGTCGCCCGGCTCGACGTTGGCGCCCGAGCGGACCGCGACGCGCCGGACCTTCCCGTCCACCGGCGCGCTCACCGCGGACTCCATCTTCATCGCCTCGATGGTGGCGATCGACTGGCCGGCCCCGACCTCGTCGCCCTCCTCGACGGTGACGGTGACGACCCCGGTCAGCGGGGCGGCGACGTGGCCGGGGTCGGCGGGGTCGGCCTTCTCGACCGGCGCGGTGGCCGGCTCGATGCTGCGGTCGCGGGCGTCAGCCGGCCGCGTCTGGCCGTTGAGCGTGCAGAGCACGGTGCGGATTCCGCGCTCGTCGGGTTCGCCGATCGCCTCGAGCGCGATGAACAGGCGCACTCCCGGGCCGAGGTCGACCTCGACCTCCTCCCCCGGCTCCAGGCCGTACAGGAACGCCCGGGTGGGAAGGACCGCGAGGTTCCCGAAGCGCTCGACGGCCTCGGCCCGCGACGCGGCGGGGCCGGGGAACAGCATCCGGTCGAGCAGCGCCCGGCGTGCGGGGCCGGGCTCCGCCAGCCCGGCGCGCTGCTCTTCATCCAGGGCCGCTTCGCTGCTCGAGCGGCTGTGGGCGGACGGTGACGTGGGCTTGCCGCGCAGCGCGGCGGTGCGGAACGGCTCCGGCCATCCCCCCGGCGGCTCGCCGAGCTCGCCCTGCAGGAAGCCGATGACCGACGCGGGGAGGTCGAAGTGGCCGGGGTCCTCGGCGAGGGCGTCGGGGTCGATGCCGCTCGAGGCGAGGTACAAGGCGAGGTCACCGACGACCTTGCTCGTCGGGGTGACCTTGATGAGGCCACCGAGCAGGTCGTCGCAGCGGGCGTAGAGTCGCTCGACGTCCTCGAAGCGGTCGGCGAGGCCGAGCGCCGTGGCCTGCTGGCGGAGGTTGGACAGCTGGCCGCCCGGGATCTCGTGGTGGTAGACGGTCCCGGTCGGTGACCGCAGACCCGACTCGAACGGCGCGTAGAGGTTGCGCACCGCCTCCCAGTAGGGCTCGAGCTCGCCGAGGGCGTCAAGCGACAGGCCGGTCGCGCGGTCGGTGTGGTCGGTCGCGGCGACGATGGCGGCGAGGTTGGGCTGGCTCGTCATGCCCGACAGCGGCGCTGCGGCGCCGTCGACCGCGTCGACCCCCGCGTCGAGCGCCGCGAGGTACGTGCCGAGCTGACCGCCGGCGGTGTCGTGGGTGTGCAGGTGCACGGGCAGGTCGAACGCGGCGCGCAGCGCCCCGACGAGACGCCGCGCGGCCGGGGCGCGCAGCAGACCGGCCATGTCCTTCACGCACAGCACGTGCGCCCCGGCCTCGACGAGGCGCTCGGCGACACGCAGGTAGTGGTCGAGGGTGTAGACCTTCTGGGCCGGGTCGGACAGGTCGCCGGTGTAGCACAGCGTCCCCTCGGCGACGCCGCCGGCCTCCAGGGCCGCTTCGATCGCCGGGCGCATCTGGGCCACGTCGTTCAGCGCGTCGAAGATGCGGAAGATGTCGACCCCCGCAGCCGACGCCTCGGCGACGAACGCGCGGACCATGTCGGGGGGGTAGCCGGTGTAGCCGACGGCGTTCTGACCCCGCAGGAGCATCTGCAGACAGATGTTCGGCACCGCCTCACGCAGCTGCGCGAGCCGCTCCCACGGGTCCTCGTGGAGGAACCGCAGCGCGACGTCGTACGTGGCCCCGCCCCACGCCTCGAGGCTGAGCAGCTGCGGTAGCCGGTGGGCGACGGCCGGGGCCGCCACGAGCATGTCGAAGGTCCGCATCCGCGTGGCCAGCAGCGACTGGTGGGCGTCGCGCATGGTCGTGTCGGTGACCTGCAGGGCGGTCACCTCGCGCAGCCAGCGGGCGAAGCGTGCGGGTCCGAGCTCGGCGAGCCGCTGGCGGGAGCCGGCGGGGGGCTCGGTGGCCCGGAGCTCGTCGAGCTCCGGGAGCTTCGTGCGGGGGTCGGAACCCGCGGGGGTGGTCCCGTGCGGGCGGTTGACGGTGACGTCGGCGAGGTAGGCGAGCAGGCGGCTCCCGCGGTCGGCGCCGGCGCTCACCTTCGTGAGGTGCGGGCGGTCGTCGACGAAGCTCGTGTCGGTTCGCCCGGCGAGGAAGTCGGGGTCGCTCAGCACCGCCCGCAGGAACGCGACGTTCGTCGCGACGCCCCGGACCCGGAACTCGGCGAGCGCGCGGCGGGCGCGGGCGGCGGCGGCCGGCAGGTCGCGGCCCCGGGCGGTGAGCTTCACGAGCAGGGAGTCGAAGTAGGCGCTCACCTCGGCGCCGACGAAGCCAGAACCCGTGTCGAGGCGGATCCCCGCTCCCGCCGCGCTGCGGTAGCCGGTGATGCGCCCGGTGTCGGGCCGGAAGCCGTTCGCGGGGTCCTCGGTCGTGACCCGGCACTGGATGGCCACGCCGCGGGGGCGGACCGCGTCTTGCGACAGCCCGAGGTCGGCGAGGCGCATGCCGGTGGCGATCTGCAGCTGCGCCTGCACGATGTCGACGTCGGTGATCTCCTCGGTGACGGTGTGCTCGACCTGGATGCGGGGGTTCATCTCGATGAAGGCGTGACGCCCGGCCGCGTCGACGAGGAACTCCACGGTCCCCGCGTTGCGGTAGCCGACGACCTCGCCGAAGCGGACGGCGTCGGCGCAGATCCGCGCGCGCAGGTCGGGGTCGAGGTTCGGCGCGGGCGCCATCTCGACGACCTTCTGGTGACGGCGCTGCACGGAGCAGTCGCGCTCGTAGAGGTGGATGACCTCGCCGGCCGCGTCGGCGAGCAGCTGGACCTCGATGTGGCGGGGGCGCACGAGCGCCCGCTCGAGGAACACCGTCCCGTCACCGAAGGCGCCGGCGGCCTCCCTCGAGGCGGTCTCGACGGCGGCGGCGAGGTCATCGGGGTGCTCGACCCGCCGCAGCCCCCGCCCGCCGCCGCCCGAAGCGGCCTTCACGAACACCGGGTAGCCGATCGCCTCGGCGGCTTCGGCGGCCTCGGCGGGATCGTGAAGCGCCTCGGACGCACGCAGCACGGGGATGCCCGCGGCCGCGGCGGCGCGGCGGGCGGTGCGCTTGTCACCCGTGAGCGCGAGCACCTCCGGCGGCGGCCCGACGAACACGAGGCCCTTCTCGGCGCACGCGCGGGCGAACTCGGTGCTCTCCGACAGGAACCCGTAGCCCGGGTAGATCGCGTCGGCGCCCACCCGCTGCGCCGTCGCGACGAGCGTGGGGATGTCGAGGTAGGCGCGGACCGGATGGCCGGGCTCGCCGATCGGGTAGGCCTCCCCGGCCTTCACCCGGTGCAGGGCGCCGCGGTCCTCGTGGGTGTACACGGCGACGGTGGCGATGCCGAGCTCGTAGGCGGCGCGGAAGGCCCGGATCGCGATCTCGCCGCGGTTGGCCACGAGGAGCTTGTCGAGCATGCGCCGCCTTTGCCGCGTCGGCCGCCAGATGCCGACAGGCTAACAGCCCCCGGGTCAGCGGCCGTTGGCGGAGAAGTGCATCCAGTCCTTCGCGCTGCGCCAGTTGCCGCCCCACGGCCAGCCGACGCCTGCGAACGCGGTGGTGACCGCGTCACCGGGCTGGATCATCCCGGGGCGGTGGTGAGCGCGGTCGACGTAGGAGGAGGCGAGCTCGGGCAGGACGACGTCACCGCGCGCGTAGGGGTTGTGGAACGGGTTGATGTCGACGGCCAGGCCGTAGGCGTGCTGCGACCACGAGCCCGACGACACTGTCGAGCGGCACACGAACGCCGTGGTGTTGTTCCCGTCACCGGTCGGGGGCAGGTCGAGCTCGTGCGCCGCGACCACGCGCATCTCCTCGATGGGGAAGCGCGCCTCGTAGATCCGGCGGAACACGCCGACCATCGCGTCGGCGACGCTGGCGTGCACGAGGAGCTCGCCGGCGTGCGGGCGGTCGTCGAACCCCCAGAAGGTGACGGTGAGGTACCGCAGCTCCTCGCGGGCGACGGGGCACCCGGGCGACCACGTCGAGCGGGCGAGCACGGCGTCGTTCGCCGGCTCGATCGTGCCGGCGAACGCGTCCGTCGCAGGGGCAGGCAAGCCGCCGGGGGGCGGGGGCAGCCGGCGGTCGGCGAGCTCCGGCGGGGTCGGCTGGATCTCGCCGAAGCCGTCGGGGCGCCGCGGCAGCACCCGCGTGCCGAGCCACGCCGGGCGGACGGCCGCCGCGGCGGGGGGCTCGGCCGAGTCCGGCTGGGCCGGCGCCGCCGGGGCCGGCTCCGGCGCCGCCCGGGTCGGCGGCGCATCCGCGGGGCCGTGCACCTCCGCCGGCGCCCCTGCTCCACCGGGTGCCACCGCGTCGCCGTCCACGACGTCGCCCGCGGCCGGCTCGGTCGCGGGCGCAGAGGAGCAGCCCGCCACGACGAGGCAGACGAGCACGCTCAGGGCGACGAGACGCCGGGGAGGCGGGGACCGCACGCCCCAACGGTAGGTGGTGGTCGGTCCACGCGCACGTGGCCGCCTCCCGCTGCCTGGGGGGCGCGAGCCCGGGGGCGGCTATCCTCCTCCCCGTCTGCTCGACCTCCGAGCGTCGGCCGCGACGTCGTCCCAACGCGTGCGCGCCAGCCCAGGAGCCCAGAATGCGCTCAGCCGCCGGCGAGACGACCCCAGCCGCCGGCGAGACGACCCCAGCCGTCGTCGTCGCCGGGGACGCGCTCGTGGACCTCACACCGGCGACGACCGTGCGCGGTGGCCGCGCCTACGAGCCCCACCCCGGCGGTTCGTGCCTGAACGTCGCGGTCGGCCTCGGGCGCCTCGGCGTGCCGACGGCCTTCCTCGGGCGCCTGTCGACGGACCGCTTCGGCGGGCTGCTTCGCGAGCACCTCGCCGCCTCCGGGGTGTCGGCACGCTACGTCCTGCCCACCGACGACCTCACGACGCTTGCGATCGTCCACCTCGTCGAGGGGCAGGCGACCTACGCGTTCCACGCCGCCGAGGCCGCCGACCGGGGCCTGCTGCCCAGCCACCTCGCCGGTCTCCCGGGCGGCGGCGCGCTGCCTGACGGCTCGGCGCTCCACGTCGGTTCGCTCGGCCTCGTCCTCGAGCCGGTCGCCTCGACCCTCGAGGGCCTGCTTCGCCGGGAGTCCGGGCGGCGGCTCGTCACCCTCGACCCGAACGTGCGCCCCGGGCTCGTCGCCGACCGCGACGCGTACCGGCGGCGGTTCGAGCGGCAGGTGGCGCTCGTCGACGTCGTGAAGGCGAGCGAGGAGGACCTCGCGTGGCTGTACCCCGGCGTCGCCGAGGAGGACGTCGTCGCCCGCTGGCTGGCCGCCGGCGTGCGGCTCGTCGTCGTGACCGCCGGCGGCGAAGGCGCCCGCGCGACGACACCCGCCGGCGCGGCGCGGGTCGGCGCCCCGCCCGTGGCGGTCGTCGACACCGTCGGCGCCGGCGACGCCTTCACGGCGGGTGTGCTCGCCCACCTCCACGACCACGCCGCGCTCGACCGCGAGGCGGTCGGCGCCCTCGGCACGGACGGCCTGGCCGCGCTGCTCGACGCCGCGGCGGCCGTGGCCGCCGACACCTGCACGCGGCCCGGCGCCGACCCGCCGCGGCGCGCCCAGCTCGGCCGGCCCCCGCGGGGCGGGGGGCCGCCTGAGGCGACGATGCGGATGACCGACCTCGTCGAGCGGGCACGGGCGCTCGCCGTGCCCGGGCAGCGGCGCCTGCTCGGCGTCACCGGCCCCCCCGGCGCCGGCAAGTCGACCGTCGCCGCGGCGCTCGTCGCGGCCCTCGGGCCGCACAAGGCGGTCCTCGTGCCGATGGACGGCTTCCACCTGTCGAACGAGGCCCTGCGGGCCCTCGGTCGGCAGGGGCGAAAGGGCGCCTGGGACACCTTCGACGCCGGCGGCTTCGCGCACCTCCTTCGCCGGCTGCGCGCCGGTGACGAGGCCGTCGTCTACGCTCCCGACTTCGACCGCGACCTCGAGGAGCCGATCGGCTCTGCCCTGCCGGTCCCCCGTGAGGTCGCCCTCGTGGTCACGGAGGGCAACTACCTCCTGCTCGACCGCGGGCCGTGGGCGGGCGTCGGCGGCCTGCTCGACGAGACGTGGTACCTCGACGCCCCCGACGACGCCCGGCTCGCGCGGCTCGCCCGCCGCCACGAGCAGCACGGAAAGCCCCCCGAGCAGGCGCTCGCGTGGGCCCATGGCAGCGACCAGGCCAACGCCGAGCTCATCGCCGCCACCCGCCCGCGCGCCGACCTCGTCGTGCGCCTCGCCGGGTAACCCCCGCCACGCCGCCCGCAGCGCGCCGCCACGCCGGCGAGCGCGACGGCGTAGGCTGGACAGACCGGACACGGTCGGGATGCCGGGAGGCGGGGCGTGGAGACCTGGGTCGTCGTTGGGCTCGTCGCGGCCGTGCTCGTGTGGCTTGCGGCCGTCTACAACCGCCTCGTCGCGACCCGCAACAAGGTGGAGGAGGCATGGTCGGGCATCGACGTGCAGCTCACCCGCCGCGCCGACCTCGTCCCCCAGCTCGTCGAGACGGTGAAGGGCTACCAGCTCCACGAGCAGCAGGTGCTCGCATCGGTGACCGACGCGCGCACCCGAGCGGTGCAGGCGGAGGGTCCACGCGCGTCGGGCCGCGCGGACGACCTGCTCGAAGGCGCCCTGCAGCGGCTGTTCGCCGTCGCCGAGGCCTACCCCGACCTCAAGGCGAGCGAGAGCTTCCTCTCCCTGCAGCGCGACCTCGTCACGCTCGAAGAGGACATCTCGTTCGCCCGGCGCTACTACAACGCGCTCGTCGAGCGGCTCAACACGGCGATCCAGCGGTTCCCCACGATGCTCGTCGCCGGGCCGCTCGGGTTCCGGCCGGCCGAGTACTTCAAGGCCGACGCCGACGCCGCCCACGCGCCCGCGGCGGGGTTCCGGCCATGACGGGCAGCCGCCGTGCCGTCTTCGCGCTGCTCGCGTCCCTGCCGCTGGTGCTCCTCGCCGCTCCCGCAACCGCGCAGGACACCGGCTGGGTGATCGACCGCTTCGACACGACCATCCGGGTCCGCCCCGACGCCGCCGTGGAGGTGACCGAGGTCATCGCGGTCGACTTCCAGGGGCTCGAGCGCCACGGCATCTTCCGCGTCATCCCCGCCCGCTACCGGCTGTCCACCGACGAGGAGCGCGCGCAGGTGCCGGCCGGCCTCGACCCCCAGGACTTCCTCCGGGCGATCGACATCTCCGGGATCCGCGTGACCTCCACCGCCCCCGCCGACACCGAGATCACCCGCCCCAACCGCCTCGGCGAGGCGAACGTGCGTATCCGCATCGGCGACCCCGACGTTACCGTCACCGGGCGGCAGGAGTACCGCATCAGTTACGAGGTACGGGGCGCGCTGAACCGCTTCGACGACGTCGCCGAGCTCGCGTGGAACGCCACGGGCGACGACTGGCCCGTGCCGATCCGCCGGGCGCACGCGGTGGTCGAGGGACCGGAGATCCTCCGAGCGTCGTGCTCCCGCGGCCCGCAGGGTTCCTCGCAATCTTGCGAGGAGACTCCCGTCGCGCCCGCCGGCGGGAGCGTCACCTTCGCGACGGGCGAGCTGGCACCCGAGGAGGGCATGACCGTCACGGTCGGGTTCGCGGCGGGAGCCGTCGACGTGCCACCGCCGATGCTGATCGAGCAGTGGGACCTCGGACGCTCGCTCACCGGAAGCCCCGCCGCTGTCCCGCTAGCCGCCCTCACCTCCCTGCTCGGCTTCGGCGCAGTCGGGCTCCTCGCCTACCGGCAGGGCCGCGACCAGGGCACGAGGGGCGGGCTCACGGTCGACGGCCGGCCCGACCAAGACGCACCGGCCCGGCGCAGCCTGATCGGACCGCGGCCGACGCCGGTGCGCTACCGCCCTCCCGAGGACCTGCGACCTGCGCAGCTCGGGGTGGTCGTCGACGAGCGCGTCGACCCCGTCGACGTGAGCGCGACGATCGTTGACCTCGCCGTCCGCGGCTACCTCACCATCGAGGAGACGCGCAAGGGCCTGCTGGGGCGCAAGCGCGACTGGACCCTGAAGCGCACCGACAAGGTCGACGCCGGACTGCTCGACTACGAGCGCACGTTGCTCGGCGCGCTGTTCAAAGAGGGCCACCGCGTCGAGCTGTCCGACCTCAAAGGCTCGTTCGCCTCCGACTACGAGAAGGTGAGCAAGCGGCTCTACACCGACGCGGTGGCGCGCGGCTGGTTCCCCCGCAGTCCCGAGCACACCCGGACGCTGTGGCTCGGCCTCGGGATCGTGGCGCTCGTCGTGACGGGCGGGCTCGCGGTGCTCGCCTCGCTCTACACGACCGCGGCGCTCGCGGTCGTGCCCCTCGTCGCCGCGGCGCTCGTCCTCACGCTCGCGCACCGGTGGATGCCCCACCGCACGCCGGAGGGAAGCCGCCTGCTCGCCGAGACGCTGGGGTTCCGGGAGTTCATCAGGACGGCGGAGGCCGGCCGCATGGAGTTCGCCGAGCAGGAGAACCTCTTCGTGACCTACCTCCCCTACGCGGTGGTGTTCGGCGCGGTCGAGCGGTGGGCGGCAGCGTTCAGGCACCTCGGCACGGCGGCGGCCACGGGCGTCGGCACGTGGTACGTCAGCCCGGGCGGCTACCACGACTTCGGCGCGCTCGCGGGCGGGCTGGCGAGCTTCTCGCACAGCGTCGGTTCCGACCTGTCGTACTCGCCGTCGAGCAGCTCGGGTGGCGGCTCCGGCGGCGGCTTCGGCGGGGGTGGCGGTGGATCCTGGTAGCCCGCCGGTCGCGCCGCGACCGTGGCCGCGGCGCCCGTAGGATGCCGTTATGGCCTCCGACCGCTTCGCCGCCTTCACCACTCGCCTGCGTCAGCTGGGCCAGGCGTTCTCGAACACCCGCAAGGTCGACCCGAAGCTCGTGCCGCTCGTCGTCGGCATCCCCCTCGCGGTGCTCGCCGTGTGCGTCGGGCTGGGGCTGCTGCTCGATCGGCCGGTCGGCGCGACGGTGCTTGGCGTCCTCCTCGCCCTCATGACGGCCCTCGCCGTGTTCGGCCGGCGGGCCTCGAAGGCGATGCTGAGCTCGATAGAGGGTCAGCCCGGCGCTGCGGCAGCGGTGCTGCAGACCATGCGCGGCAAGTGGCGCGTCACCCCGGCGGTGGCCTTCACGCGCAAGCAGGCGTTCGTGCACCGGGTGGTCGGGCGGCCAGGAGTCGTCCTCGTCGGCGAGGGCGCTCCCGCACGGGTGCGCTCCCTGCTCCGGCAGGAGGCCCGCAAGGTCGCGCGGGTGGTGGGCGACACGCCCGTGCACGAGGTCAGCGTCGGCGACGGCGAGGGGCAGGTGCCCCTCGACAAGCTCCAGGCGCACCTCGCCAAGCTTCGGCGCGCCGTGCGCCCCCGCGACCTCCCGGCGCTCGACAACCGGCTGAAGGCGCTCGGCGACCGCGACGTGCCCCTGCCGAAGGGCCCGATGCCCCGGGGCAAGCGCCGGATGTAGGCCCTCAGGGGGTCGGCGCCGCCGCGGCGGGCGGCACGCGGGGGGCGGCGCCCACGGACCGGGCGGCGCGCACCGCCAGGGGCAGTCCCACCGCGAGGACCGCCACCGCCTGGGCGCTGTGGAGGACCGCCAGTCCCGGCTCGAACGCCGCTCCGGCGGTGAGGGTGTACTCGACGAGCGACACGACCCGCAGGACCAGCAGGGTGGCGGCGAGGAGGGCGAGGGCGAGCGCCCACTCCGGCGCCCTGGCGGGCCGGCGCCTCCCGCTGGCGGCGAGGTGCGCGCCGCCGACGACCACCAGGGCGATCGACCACATTCCGGGCAAGTCGAGGGCATGGTGGTGGACGACCTGCCGGCCGAGGGCCAGGAAGGTCACCGCCGTGTCGGCGGCCACTCCGGCAGCCAGGGCGAGCAGCCACGGGCCCGGGCGCAGCGGCGGCGCGTCACGGTGGAACCCGGCGACCAACGCGAGCACGACGACGCCGGTGGCGACGATGGCCATGAGCCAGGTGTACGGCATCGACGTCGGCGGGAACGGGTCCGGGGTCGCCACCGCGAGGAGGAGATCGAGCGCGAAGGGCATCAGCAGGCCGAGCCCCGCGAGCGCGCCCGCCCAGCGCCGCCGGCCCGCCACGAGGGCGAGGTAGGCGAAGACCCACGGCAGCCATGCGACGGTCCCCGCCACCTGCCAGCCCGCCCACGGGTGGGTGAGGTCCATGACGTCGGCGGGCAGCGCCGGCCAGGGCAGCCAGCCGGCGTGCCACAGCAGCTGCCACCCACCTCGCGCCGCGGGAACCGCGAAGGCGAGCAGCGCCACCACGGCCGCCAGCCGGACCGCCTGCCCCCACAGCCGCGATCGCGGGGGGGCGTCCATGCCCCCGAGGCGCAGCCGGACGGCCAACCCGACGATGCTCGCCACCTCCGAGCGTGGCGGACGCCCGCAGCAGTCGCGGTACTCCGCTTCCTCCGGGTCGTCGGTGGCCATCCTCGCGAGGAGGGTGGCGACCATCTCCTCCTCCCACGCCCCCCGGTACGCGGCGGGCAGGAGCCGCAGCACCCGGCGGTAGCGGCGCTCGAGCTCGCTCACGCGGTGCCGCCCGCGTGCTGTGGCCGCCACGCCCGCAGCCGCTTGGCAGCCACACGCGCGTTGGCGGCCTGCCGCTCGGCCTCGGCGGCGAGCGCCTCGCTGCCCGGCTCGGTCAGCCGGTAGTAGCGGCGCAGCCGCCCGTCATGGATCTCCTCGCGGTCGAGCTCGACGAGGCCGTCGGATACGAGGCGGTCGAGCACCCCGTAGAGGGTGCCGACCTTCAGCTCCACCCGCCCGCCCGACAGTGCGTCGACCTCGCCGAGGATGCCGTAGCCGTGGCGCGGCTCGTCCACGAGCGCGGTGAGCACGAAGAACGCCGGCTCGGTCATCGGCCTCGTCGTCATACCCGAAGTATATTGCCTTCCAAGGTATTGGCAAGCCCTGGATCCCGGGCCTGCGCCGGCCGGTGCGTCAGCGGGGCAGCCAGAACCGCTTCAGCCGACCGATGCTGGCCATGCGGCGCTCCGCGAAGCGCTCGGCGGCCTCGGCGGTGGAGCACCCCTCCTCGGCCGCGAGCGCGAACACGGCGTGCAGGCGGTCGGCGATCGTGGCCACCCGGCGCTCCGCGCGCTCGGCGCTGTACCCGCCGGGGTGGAGCTCGTCGGCGACCTGGATGAGCCCCCCGGCGTTGATGACGTAGTCGGGCGCGTAGAGGATGCCCGCGTCGGCGAGGGCCTCGCCGTGGCGCGGTTCGGCCAGCTGGTTGTTCGCGGCTCCCGCGACGATGGCGCACGCGAGCTCGGGCAGCGTCGCGTCGGAGATCACGCCGCCGAGCGCGTTCGGGCTGAACACGTCGGCGTCGACGGCGTGGACCCTGTCGACCGGGACGAGCTGCGCCCCGTACCGCTCGGCGCAGCGGGCGGCGGCGGCCCCGTCGACGTCGGCGACGGTGAGCTTCGCGCCCTCACCGGCGAGGTAGCCGGCGAGGCGGTAGCCCACCTTGCCCACCCCCTGTATCGCCACATGCCGGTCGGCGAGCGAGGAGCTCCCGAAGGCGCGCTCCACGCATGCGCGAATCCCGACGAAGGTGCCGTAGGCGGTGAGCACGCCCGAGTCGCCCGACCCGCCCTCCTCGACCTCGGCGCCGGTGGCCCAGCGCGTCTCGCGGGCGACGATCGACATGTCGGCCGGATAGGTTCCCACGTCGCAGGCGGTGACGTAGCGCCCGTTCAGCGAGGCGACGACGCGCCCGTAGGCCCGCAGGAGCGCCTCGGTCTTGTCCCGGGCGGGGTCGCCGATGATGACCGCCTTGCCGCCGCCGAGGTCGAGGCCTGCGCACGCGGCCTTGTACGCCATCGCCCGGGACAGCCGCAGGACGTCGACGAGGGCTTCCTCCTCGCTCGCGTAGGGGAAGAAGCGGGTCCCCCCCAAGCCGGGGCCCAAGGCGGTGGAGTGGATGGCGATGATGCAGCGCAGCCCGGCCCCCTCGTCGCCTCCGTAGACCACCTGCTCATGGCCGTCGAGAAGGCTGAACGGGCCTTCCACGGGCTCCTCCGTCGTCGTGCGGGCCTTCCGGGAGTGGTGCCGCCCGCGAGTCCAACCGGATATCACCTGATTGGGTATACCCTTCCCCCCGACCGGGGGTTACACTATGTGACGAGTGCACGGAGTTATACGGTGTGCGCGGTGGACTGTAACGCTCTTGACGACGACTCGAGCGCGGCTCGGAGGGGAGCACGATGACGACGATGATCAACCAGGATGAGGACCTCTTGACCCCCTCCGAGGTGGCGAAGCTGTTCCGCGTCGACCCCAAGACTGTGACGCGCTGGGCGAAGGCGGGCAAGCTCTCCTCGATCAGGACGCTGGGAGGCCACCGGCGCTATCGCGCGTCGGAGGTGCACGCCCTGCTCACCGGACAGGCGACGGGGGTCCCCTCAGGGGACTAGTCCAGGCGGGGGGCGGAGCGGTCGGAACGCGCGGCCCCCCGACCGCCGCAGAACCAGGGGCGGTCAGGCCGCCATCCCGGCGAGCGTGACGCCGGCGGACTCCGTGACGCTGCCGCAGACCCAGGCGTCGACCCCCCGGTCGCGCAGGACCGCGACGGCGTTCTCGCCTGCGGGCACGACGGCGAGCATGCCGGCCCCCATGTTGAACACCCGCCACATCTCTGCGGGGTCGACGCCGCCCCGCTCTGCGAGGAACGCGAAGACGTCGGGTGGGGTGAACGTCGCGGTGTCGACGACCGCGCCGAGCCCGCCGGGCAGCACCCGTGGGAGGTTGCCGGGGATGCCGCCGCCGGTGACGTGACAGAGGCCGTGGACCTCGGTCGCCTGCGCGAGCGCGAGGCAGTCGGGCGCGTAGATGCGCGTGGGCCGCAGGAGCGCGTCCCCGAGCGACTGCAGCCTCAAGCCGTGGTCGTCGGCGAGGTCGAGCCCCTCGACGATCCGCCGGACGAGCGAGTAGCCGTTCGCGTGCAGCCCGTTGGAGGCCATGGCGACGACGTCGTCGCCGGGTCGCACGAGGTGCGGTCCGAGCAGCCGCTTGCGCTCCACGACGCCGACGCCGAAACCCGCGACGTCGTACTGACCGGCGGGAAGCACGCCGGGATGGGCAGCGGTCTCCCCGCCCACGAGGGCGCATCCGGCGACGGCGCAGCCGTCGGCGATTCCCTTGACCACCTGCGCGACGTGCGCCGGCTCGAGCCGCCCGACGGCGATGTAGTCGAGGAAGAACAGCGGCTCGGCGCCGGCCACGACGAGGTCGTCGACGACCATGGCGACGAGGTCGATGCCGATCGTGTCGTGGCGGTCGAGCGCCCGGGCGATCTCGAGCTTCGTGCCGACGCCGTCGGTGGCGCTCACGAGCACCGGGCTCTTGTAGCGCCGCGCGGGGAAGGAGAACAGCGCCCCGAAGCCCCCGACCGCGTCGAGCACCTCGGGGCGGCGCGTGCGCTCCACGTGAGGCTTGATGGCCTCCACCGCGGCATCCGCTGCGTCGAGGTCCACCCCCGCGGCCGCGTAGGTGGCCCCCTCCTCGTTCACGAGCCCGCAGGCACCCGCGTGCCCTCGTGCTGCGCCAACGGCACCGGGATGGGGTACTCGCCATCGAAGCAGGCGCGGCAGAGGGTCGCCTTCGCTCGCCCGGTCGCCGTGACCATCGCGTCGAGGGACAGGTAGGCCAGCGAGTCGGCTCCGACGAAGTCGCGGATCTCCTCGATGGACAGGCCCGACGCGATGAGCTCGGCGCGGGTGCCCATGTCGACGCCGTAGAAGCAGGGGTGGCGCACGGGGGGTGAGGTGATGCGGAGGTGCACCTCGCTGGCTCCCGACTGGCGGAGCATCGCCACGAGCGGGCGGGAGGTGTTGCCCCGCACGATCGAGTCGTCGACGACGACGAGACGCCGGCCCTCGATCATGTCGCGCAGCGGGTTGTACTTCAGGCGGATGCCGAGCTCGCGGACGGACTGGGACGGCTGGATGAACGTCCGGCCGACGTAGCGGTTCTTGACGAGCGCCTCCGCGTAGGGAATCCCCGAGGCCCTCGCGTAGCCGGCGGCGGCCGCGCTGCTCGAGTCGGGCACCGGGATGACAAGATCGGCCTCCACGGCGGCCTCGCCGGCGAGCAGCTCGCCCATGCGGTGGCGCGCGGCGTACACGCTCGTCACGGCGGTCCCCGTGCCTGGGGAGCCGTCGCCCGCGGCGGCGCGGTGGTCGGGGCGCGCGAGGTAGACGTACTCGAACACGCAGAGCGACGGGGTCGCCTCCGCGTAGCGACGGCTGCGCAGCCCCCCGTCGTCGACGATCACGATCTCACCGGGTTCGACCTCGCGGAGGAGGTGGGCGCCGACGATGTCGAGCGCGCACGTCTCGCTCGCGAGCACATAGCCGCCGCGGGGCAGGCGCCCGATGACGAGGGGGCGCACGCCGTGCGGGTCGCGGAAGCCGAACATCGTCGACTCGTCCATGGCTACCACGGAGAAGGCGCCCCGCAACCGGGAGGCGACCTGCACGATCGAGTCCTCCAGGGACGTGGCCGCGTCCCTGGCGAGCAGCGTCGTCAACAGCTCGGAGTCGCTCGTGCAGCGCTGGCCGGCGTCGCCGAGGTCCGCGGCGAGCTCACCGGTCGCGACGAGGTTGCCGTTGTGGCCGAGCGCGATGGCTCCGCCGCTGGGGGTCACCTTGAAGGCCGGCTGGGCGTTGTCCCAGGTCGACGCGCCGGTGGTCGAGTAGCGCACGTGCCCGATGCCGAGGTGGCCGTCGAGGCCGGCGAGGCGGGACTCGTCGAAGACCTGCGCGACCAGGCCCATCTCCTTCGTGACGAGGATGTGCCGGCCGTCGGACACCGCGATGCCCGCCGACTCCTGCCCCCGGTGCTGCAGGGCGTAGAGCCCGTAGTAGCAGAGCTTTGCGATGTCCTCCCCGCGGGCGTAGACGGCGAAGACGCCGCACTCGTCGCGCGCGCCGGTGCGCAGATCGGGCATGAGGGTCACCAGGGCTCGAGTGGAGGGGAAGACCCTCCCAGTCTACCGGCGCGCGCCGGGGGGCGAGGGGTCCCGACGGACCCCGGCGGTAGGCTCGGCGCGCGATGCCTCCCCCCGCGTCGCCGCCAGCCGCCGACCGGGCGGCGCCAGGTTAGGGGTGCCGACCGGCGGGTACTCCGGCGGGACACAGCGAGCGGCTGTTGGAGGAGCGGATGGGACAGCAGGACCCCCTGGCGAAGACCGACTACAGCAACCACACCGACGACGAGCTGCGCGAGGCCATCACGAAGGCCGACCGGGAGGAGGGCCGGCTGACCGACGAGAGCTCCGGTGAGGCCGTCGAGGCGGCCCGCCGCCAGCAGGAGGAGATGCGCGCCGAGCTCGAACGCCGGAGCGACGGATGATGGCCGCGAACCTGCTGCGCAAGGCTGCCGCCGGCGTCCTGTCGCTGACGTCCAGGGCCATGGCCGCCGGCTCGCGGCTCGCCGACCAGGTCGCCACGGGCCTGCGCGACGAACGACGGCCGTCGTCGGAGCGGTCGACCCCCACCGCGACCGCGCGCGAGGTGCTCGAGGAGGTCGGGCAGGCTCCGGTCACCGAGGCGGTCGAGCGCTCCCGGGTGTCGTCCCCGCCGTCGGAGCCGGTGCCCGAGGGACCGTCACACCTGCGCGCGCCCGAGACTCACACCGAGGCGCTCGCCTCCCGGTCCGCCGCGGACGTCCTCGCCGCCATCCCGGACCTGTCGACCGACGAGCTCGGCCGCCTCTACGAGTACGAGGCGGCGAACAAGAAGCGCAAGACCGTCCTCGCCGCCATCGAGCGGGCGGTCGACCCCAACGACGCACCTCCGGGGGAGACGGAGACGATGTCGGAGGCCGGCGGCGTCCCCACCACGGGCGGCCCCGCCGCCCGCTAGAGGAAGGGCTGTCGGGCCCTCTCTCAGCCCTCCGGTCCCGCGAGGCCGAGGGCGGCGGGCAGGGCGGCGCGGTGCACGGCGGCGAGCTCGTCGAGCCCGAGGTCGAGCAGGCCCGCGATGCGCAGCGCCCCGGTCCCCACGACCCGTCCGAGGCGGCAAGCGCGGACCCCCTCGTTGCTGCACAGGGCGGTGAAGGCCGCGGCGGCGTCGGGGGCGACGCTCGCGACGACCCGGCCGGGAGACTCGCTGAACAGCCACTGGTGCGCCGCGACGGCGTCCTCCGGGGTGACGTCCGCGCCGAGGCCGGCGGCGAGGCAGCACTCGACGAGGCACGTCACGAGCCCGCCGACCCCGACGTCGTGGGCGCTGCGGAGCAAGCCGCCAGCGGCCGCGGCGGCGAGCAGACCGTGCAGGCGTCGCTCCTCGACGAGGTCGACGCGGGGCGGCCTCCCGGCGATGCGCCCGGAGGTCCTCCACAGGTACTCCGAGCCGCCGAGGCCGGCGCGGGTGCGCGCGCCGACGAGGAAGACGTCGTCCCCGGCCGCCGCGAAGCCGGCGGGAACCGCCCGCGTGACGTCGTCGATGACGCCGAGCACACCGACGACCGGTGTGGGATGCACCGCGGCGTCACCCGTGGCGTTGTAGAAGCTCACGTTGCCGCCGGTGATCGGCGTGCCGAGCGCCGCGCAGGCCTCGGCCATGCCCCGGATCGTGTCGCGGAACTGGCCCATGATCTCGGGCCGCTCCGGCGAGCCGAAGTTGAGGCAGTTGGTCGCCGCGACCGGTCGTGCGCCGGAGCAGGCGACGTTGCGGGCGGCTTCGGCGACGACGAGGCGCGCGCCCTCGGCGGGGTCGAGGACGCACCAGCGGCCGTTGCCGTCGGTCGACACGGCGATCCCCCGACGGTCCGCACCTGGAAGGCGGACGACGGCCGCGTCCGCACCCGGCCCGGCGACGGTGCCCGACCCGACGATGGAGTCGTACTGCGCGTAGACCCACGCGGCGCTCGCCACGCTCGGACTCGACAGCACGGCGATGACCGCGGCCCGGAGGTCCTCCGGCGGGTGCTCGGCGTCGACGTCGGCGCCCGCGCCGGGATGAAGCCAGTCCGCGACGGGGCGCTGGTACACCGGCCCCTCGTCGGCGAGTGAGGTGGCCGGCGCGTCGTGGACGACCTCGCCGCGATGGGAGAACACGAGCCGGTCGCCGTCGGTGACCTCGCCGATCGGTGTGGCGTCCACTCCCCACTTCGCGCAGATCGCGAGCACGGCCGGCAGCCGCTCGGGCGACACGAGCGCGAGCATGCGCTCCTGCGACTCCGAACAGAGGATCTCCCAGGCGTGCATCGACGGTTCCCGCAGCGGCACGAGGTCGAGGTCCACGCGCATCCCGAGACCGGCCTTCGAGGCCATCTCCGCGGTCGAGCAGGCGATCCCCGCGGCGCCCATGTCCTGGATGCCCGACAGGAGGTCGGCGGCGTAGAGCTCCAGGCACGCCTCGATGAGGAGCTTGCCGGCGAAGGGGTCACCAACCTGGACGTTCGGCCGCTTCGCCTCCTCGAGCCCGCCCGCCCCGAACTCGGCGGAGGCGAGGACCGACGCGCCGCCGATCCCGTCACGGCCGGTGCGCTGGCCGATGAGCACCGCGACGTCGCCGGGCGCCTCGGCGCGGGCGAGCTGGATGCGGTCGGCCGGCAGCACCCCGACGCACAGGACGTTGACGAGCGGGTTGCCCGCGTAGCAGGGGTCGAAGACCGTCTCCCCGCCGACGGTGGCCACGCCGACCGAGTTGCCGTAGTGGCCGACGCCGCGCACCACCCCGTCGACGACCCAGCGCGTCGTCGGGTCGGCGGGGTCCCCGAAGCGCAGAGGGTCGAGCAGGGCGATCGGGCGGGCGCCCATGGTGAGGATGTCGCGGATGATGCCGCCGACGCCGGTCGCCGCCCCCTGGAAGGGCTCGACGAAGCTCGGGTGGTTGTGGCTCTCGATCTTGAAGGTGACGGCCAGCCCCCCGCCGACGTCGACGACGCCGGCGTTCTCGCCGGGGCCGACGAGCACCGCGTCGCCCTCCGTCGGCAGGTCGCGGAGGTAGACCCGTGAGGACTTGTACGAGCAGTGCTCGGACCACATCACCGAGTAGGTGCCGAGCTCGGCGGTCGACGGCTCGCGCCCGAGCGTCGCGACGACCCGGTCGTACTCGTCGTCGGTGAGCCCGAGCTCCTTGGCGAGCTGGCGGGGGTCGGCTGCGGGAGCGGGGATCGCGGTCACGTCCCCACGCTAGCCGATGCCCGTGGCCGCAGGTCAGCGCCCGTCCGGGGGGAACCGCATCTCTAGTCGTCACCCATGACGAGGCCCTCGATGGTGTGGCGCTGGCGGATCGGCTCGAGGGTCTCCACGATCCTCGTGACGCGGAGATGGTCGCGGACCGCGGCCGGCAGCGCGTCGTAGTACCGGCGGGTGACCTCGAGGTCGTGACCGGGTGTCTGGACCGATCCATCGACCGCGCCGAGGATGAGGACCGGCCGCGCGACCGTGGTGGTGTTCGCCGTGCCCCTGTGGACGGTAAGGCCCGTGCGCACGCTCATGTCGCCGCGTTGCGGCAGGCGCCGGACGCCGAGGGGGTCGAACTGCCCCTGGTCGACGGGGAACATCCCGTAGCGCCAGTCGTCCCCGTTGGTGAAGTGTGTGCCGGGGGCGACCTCGAACGGGGCCATGTCCGGAGTGACGTCGATGGTCGTGAAGTTGAACGCCAGCGACGACAGGTGGCGTCGGTGCCGTGTCTCGTCGGGGGTCGCGAAGTCCCTGTGCCAGGGCTGGGTGGTCGCTCCCGGGAAGGGGACGTCGAACCCGATCTCGCAGATCTGCCAGTCCGGGCCGAGTATCGTCGCGCACAAGGACGTGATCGTCGGGTGCGTCGCGAGGTCGAGGAAGCCGCGCAGGCTCTCGGGATGCACGGCGAGGTAGCGGCGGTTGCGTCCGCGGTTGACCGTCCCGTCCGGGATCCGGCGCTGCCGCGCGTAGATGGCGTGGAAGTCGTCCAGCGCGTCTTGCGCCCAGCCCCTCGGCAAGGCGTCCGGGACGCCGACGATGCCCTCTTCGTACAACACGTCGTACAAAGTACGGACCCGGTCTTGGGTATGCACCTCTCGCTCCGCTTCGCTCTGCTCCGCTCCCGCAACCCGCGTTAGGCCGGCGCCCAATACCGGCGCCGTGCCTACGCATCAAGCGTACTCGCCAATCGCCCTTCGCGATAGCCCGTCAGTGCCCTGCCAGGCCGTCTGTCAAGATGATCGGCATGGCGCCGCGGACCTTTACGAACCCCGTGTACCCGGGGTATTTCGCCGACCCCTTCGTCCTGCGGGTCGGCGACGTCTACTACGCCTACGGGACCGGTTCCGTCATCGGCGGGCGGGTGTTCGAGATCCTGCGCTCAACCGACCTCGTGCGGTGGACGAGCCTCGGCGGCGCGCTCGAGCCGCTGCACGATTCCGGGGCGCAGGACTACTGGGCCCCCGAGGTCGCTGCCGTGGGCGGGCGGTACTTCATGTACTACTCCGTCGGCGTGGGGGACACCAACCACACGCTGCGCGTGGCCATGGCCTTCTCGCCGGAAGGACCGTTCGTGGACGCGGGGACGGTCCTCACACCCGACGAGCGGTTCGCCATCGACCCCCACCCCTTCCAGGACGTCGACGGCCAGTGGTACCTGTTCTACGCGCGTGACCTGCTCGACGGTGAGCGTGTCGGGACGTCGCTCGCCGTCGACCGGCTGCTGGAGATGACGCGCGCCGAGGGCGCACCGCGGACGGTCGCGAGGGCGACCGCCGACTGGCAGCTGTTCGCCGCGCGGCGTGCGATGTACGGCCAGGTCTACGACTGGTACACCCTCGAAGGCCCGTTCGTCGTGCGGCACGACGACCGCTACTACTGCCTGTACTCCGGAGGGGCGTGGGAGCACGGAGACTACGGCGTGTCGTACGTCGTCGCCGACCATCCCCTCGGCCCCTACCTCCACCCGGAGGAGGAAGGGCCCGTCGTCCTGCGGTCGGTCGAGGGGCAGGTCCTCGGGCCGGGCCACAGCTGCGTCGTCACCGGACCCGACGGCAGGCACCGGATGGTCTACCACGCATGGGATCCGGCGCGGACGGCGCGACGGATGTGCGTCGACGCGCTGGTGTGGGGTCCCGACGGACCGCGCTGCGACGGGCCCTCGTTCTCCCCGAGGCCCGTGCCGGAGCGGCGTTGAGCCTGCTCGACCAACCCCACCGGCGGTTCAACCCCCTGACCGGGCGGTGGGTGCTGATCTCGGCGGAGCGGACCAGGCGCCCGTGGCAGGGCGCGGTCGAGGCGGACCCGAAGGGACCCCGACCGGCGTACGACCCGCAGTGCTACCTGTGCCCCGGCAACGAGCGGGCGGGCGGTGCCCGCAACCCGGCCTACGACCGCACCTACGTGTTCACCAACGACTTTCCCGCGCTCGTCCCCGACACCGCGGCGGGCCTCGAGGAGGCGCATCCGCTCCTTCGTGCCCAGGGTCAGCCGGGCACGAGCCGGGTGCTGTGCTTCTCCCCCCGCCACGACCTCACGCTGGCGATGATGCCGCCTGCCGACGTCAGGTCCGTGGTCGACCTGTGGGCCTCGCAGGTCGCGGAGCTGTCGGCCGACTACCCCTGGGTGCAGCTGTTCGAGAACCGCGGGGCCATGATGGGCGCATCCAACCCCCATCCGCACGGGCAGCTGTGGGCGACCCGCACGGTTCCCGACGAGCCGGCGCACGAGGACGCGCGTCAGGGCCGCTGGCACACGGAGCGCGGCAAGCCGCTCCTGCTCGAGTACGCCGAGGTGGAGGCGCAGCGCGGCGAGCGCGTCGTGGCCGCCAACGCGCACTGGCTCGTGGTCGTGCCGTTCTGGGCGGTCTGGCCGTTCGAGACGCTCGTGGTGCCCCGTGCGCCCGTGCAGCGGCTGCCCGAGCTGTCCGACGAGCGGCGGGATGCACTGGCCGGGGCGCTCAGCGCCCTGCTCATCCGCTACGACAACCTGTTCGGGGTCCCCTTCCCCTACTCGATGGGGTGGCACGGCGCGCCCGGTGCCGGCGGGGACGCACCGCACTGGCAGCTCCATGCGCACTTCTATCCGCCGCTGCTGCGTTCTGCGACGGTGCGCAAGCACATGGTCGGCTACGAGATGCTCGGGGAGCCCCAGCGCGACGTCAGCACCGAGGAGGCGGCGCAGCGGCTGCGTGAGCAGTCACCGGTGCACTGGTCCACTGCGGGCGGCGGGCAGGCGTGACCACCGTCCCGGCGAGGCTGCGGGCCCGGCAGCTGTTCCGCCGTGCGTACGGCTCGGCGCCTCCGCACGCCGTCCGCGCGCCCGGCCGGGTCAACGTCATCGGCGAGCACACCGACTACAACGACGGCTTCGTGCTGCCCGCGGCCATCGACCGGGAGGTCGTCCTCGCTTTCGAGCCGGCGGAGGACGGCTTCGTCCGTGTGGCCTCCGAAGCGTTCGGCGACGATGCGGCCTTTCGCCTGGGATCGTGGGACGAGCGCGCCGAGGGCTGGGCGTCCTACGTCCAGGGGGTGGCCTGGAGCCTCGCAGCACGGGGCCTGGAGATCCGGGGGTGGCGGGGGGCGCTGGCCAGCGACGTGCCGGTCGGCGCCGGCCTGTCGTCCTCGGCGGCGCTGGAGCTCGCCGTGGCGCAGGCGTTCCACGTCGTCGGTGGGTGGCCGTGGGATCCCGTGGAGATGGCGGGGGTGTGCCGACGGGCGGAGAACCACTGGGTCGGGGTCGCGTCGGGGATCATGGACCAGCTGGCGTCGGCGGGCGGTGTCGCCGGTCACGCGCTGCTGGTGGACTGCCGCTCCCTCGACGTCGAGCCGGTGCCGGTGCCGGAGGGGCTGAGGCTCGTCGTGCTCGACACCTCCACGCGCCGCGAGCTCGGTTCGTCCGGCTACAACGACCGGCGGCGCGAGTGCGAGACGGCGGCACGGGCGCTCGGGGTGGGATCGCTCCGCGACGTCACCACCGCGATGCTCGACGAGCGCGGTTCGACGCTGGACGGCCTGCTGCTGCGGCGCGCCCGCCACGTCGTCAGCGAGAACGACCGCACGACGCGCGCGGCGGCGGCGATGCGCGAGGGCGACCCGGAGCGGCTGGGCGCGCTCGTGTCAGAAAGCCACCGCAGCCTGCGGGACGACTTCGCGGTCTCCTCCGGCCCGCTCGACGCGATCGTGGCGATCGCCGAGGACGTCGCCGGGTGCTACGGGGCGCGGCTGACCGGCGGTGGGTTCGCCGGCTGCGCGCTGGCGCTGGTCGCCGGCCCGTCGGTGGCGTCCTTCGCCGACGACGTGCAGGTCCGCTTCGCCGACGAAACCGGCCTCCAGGCCCGCCTGCACGTCTGCGAGGCGGTCGCGGGAGCCGGCCCGGTCGACGGCTGACACCGTCGCGCAGCGCCGCTGCGTCGCCGACCACCAGCGCTCCATGCGCGCGGATGCCCGCGGCTCGAGCGCCGGGCGCCGGGCGCCCATGGCCACGCGTCAAGCGGTACCCTTCACCGACCATCACCCTGGGGGGCGGGGGGGCGAGCACATGGCGTGGGCGAAGCGGGAGCAGACGGATGGCGGGCGCACGCGACGAGGCACGGGCGGAGCAGTTCGCCGAACGGATGCTCGACGTGGTGAACCACAGCTTCGTCGCGCTGCTGACCAGCATCGGCCATCGCACCGGCCTCTTCGACACCCTTGCCGCCTTGCCGCACTCGACCAGCGAGCAGATCGCCACGGCCGCGGGTCTCGACGAGCGCTACGTGCGGGAGTGGCTGGCGGGGATGACCGTCGGTGGCATCGTGGAGTACGCACCCGAGGACGGCACCTACGCGCTACCGGCCGAGCACGCCGCGTTCCTCACGCGGGCCGCCGGGCCTGACAACATCGCGGTGCTCACGCAGTACGTGAGCTGCATGGGCGAGGTGGAGGACGGCATCGTCGAGTGCTTCCGACGGGGCGGCGGGCTGCCGTACTCCGCGTACGAGCGCTTCCACGCGATCATGATGGAGGATTCCGGTCAGGTCTTCGACGCCACGCTCTTGACGAGCACGCTCGACCTCATGCCCGGGATGCGCGAGCGGCTGTCCGCGGGCATCGACGTGCTCGACGTCGGGTGCGGGTCCGGACGTGCGGTGCACCTGCTGGCGCGCGAGTTTCCCCACAGTCGCGTGACCGGCTATGACTTCTCCGAGGAGGCAGTTGGGCGCGCACGCCGCGAAGCGGCCGACCTGGGGCTGGCGAACGCGACGTTCGTGCTGACCGACGTGGCGGAGATCACCGACGTCGCGGCGTTCGATCTCATCACCGCCTTCGACACCATCCACGACCAGGCTCATCCCGACCGGGTTCTTGCGGGGATTGCCCGGGCGCTGCGCGACGACGGCACGTTCCTCATGGTCGACATCGGCGCGTCGAGCAACGTCGAGGACAACCTCGACCACCCGCTCGGACCGTTTCTCTACGGGGTGAGCACGATGCACTGCATGTCGGTGTCCCTCGGCCTCGGCGGGATGGGTCTCGGGACCATGTGGGGCGAGCAACGGGCGCGCGCGATGCTCGACGAGGCAGGCCTCGACGTCGTGCGGGTCCAGCAGGTCGAGGGCGACATCGCCAACAGCTTCTACGTCGCGAGGAAGCGACGGTGAACGCCAGGACCGCTTTGCATGCTGCATGACCGCCCCTTCCTGCCGGGAAGGGCGGGACCGAAGGCGCTCGTGCCGTCGCGAACCCGCCCGCGTCATAAAACAGCGGTCGACAGAATACGGACATTTAATCCCCCGCCAGCACTATTTTCCTCCAAGGCCTGGTCCGGGAGGCCTTCGCGCTGTAGGGTCCGTGTCCTCAACTCTTTCGGGGGAGGCCCACATGCGCAGGTTTCTTGTCACCATGGTTGTCGCCGCACTCGCGACGCTCGGCTTTGCCGGGCCGGTGCTCGCCGCAAAGGTCCAGGGGGCCGACCACGGGGGGCGGCCGTTGCGCGCGACGCTGACCGGCGCGGAGGAGGTGCCGAGGCCTGGGGATCCCGACGGCACCGGGACGGCGCTCGTCACCGTGAACAGAGGGCAGCGGGAGATCTGCTTCGAGCTCGCCGTCGCCGACATCGACCGGGCGACCGCAGCGCACATCCACGTGGGTGAAGCCGGGACGGCCGGCCCGGTCGTCATCGGCTTGACGGCCCCGAGCGACGGCTTCTCGAGCGGGTGCGTGGACGACGTCGATCTCCAGCTGATCGACGCCATCCGCAAGAACCCGGCCGGCTTCTACGTCAACGTGCACAACCAGGCCTTTCCCGCGGGTGCGTTGCGGGGACAGCTCGCGAGGTAGGTAGGCCTGACGCGACGGGCGCTCAGCCGAAGGGCGTCCACCCGCGGTCGGCCATGGTGGTGAGGTCGCTCGCCTTCACGCCCCGCTCGGAGACGGTGTAGAGCACGTCGCCGATCACGACGCTGCGCCGGATCGACGGCGTGGACCAGAAGTCGGCACCGTCGCGACCCTCGGCGTGGGTGACACGCCCGGCCTCCCGGATACCCGCGCCCGCGTCGACGTCGAACCCGACCACGCCGATGAAGCCGTCGGTCGCGCCCGTGCGCTCGTCGTCGGAGAAGACGTGCAGCGGCAGGACGGCGCGCCCGAGGGGCGCCCACCAAAGGAAGGCCCGGTGGTCGAACTCCACCTCGCTGAAGGCGTCGGCGACGACGGCCTGATGCAACCGCCGCGGGTGCGCCGGGTCGCTGACGTCGAACAGGGACACCTGGGTGCCGAGCCGAGCCCCGGCGTCGTCGGCGTCCACGCCGACGCCGAGCAGCAGGCGCTCGCCCACGGGGTGGAGGTAGGCCGAGTAGCCGAGGATCTTCAGCTCGCCTCGGACGGTCGGGATGGTGGGGTTCGACAGGTCGACGGTGTAGAGCGGGTCGACCTGGCGGTAGGTGACGACGTAGCCGAGGTCACCGATGAACCGCACCGCCTGGATGCGCTCGCCGCGTCCCAGGCCGCCCACACGGCCGACCTCCTCGAGCGTCGAACCGCGGCGTCGCAGCACGACCACCTGGCTCTCCGCGTCCTCCCCGCCCCCGGGTGGCTCCGACGTGGTCGCGACCCGCAGGACGCCCGCGTGCTCGGAGAGCGAGAACTGATCGAGGACGAATCCCCCCACCTTTCCCGAGGCCGTGTAGACGGCCGCGCGGGGTTCGCTGATGTCGAACGCGTGGATCTCGGTGGTGACGTCGGTTCCATCCGGCGCGTCCCCCCTGACGAAGTCCCCGCGTGCGGTCGCCACGTACAGTCCGGTCTGCGAGGCGTACACCGTCCGTCCGTCGGCCAGCACGCTGGTGGAGGCATCGGGCGTGAAGTCGCCGGCAAGGTCCACGGTCACCACCGAGAGCAGGTCGAGCCCCGAGAACTCCGGCGGCCGGGCGACGCCGTCGCAGGCGACGAGGGGGCCCGCGGCGGTCGCTTGCGCGCCCTGGCCCCTGCGCGTGTAGCCGGGCAGCCAGTCGGCGATCGTCGAGTTCTCGACGACCTTGCGGTTGTGCCGGGCCGCGACCGCCTCGCCGTCCACACGGCGGTGGTCGGGGAACGCGAACGGAAGGTCGGGCGACGAGCGGACCACGACCCGCGCGACGCCGTCGACCAGGCGCGCCGACAGCGGGGAGCCGTCGATCTGCAACGTCGCCGCGACGCGCATGTCGGCGCCCTCGCCGACGTCGACGAGCTGGAGCAGGGCCGTCTGGTGGTGGGAGCCGTCGGACCGCCGGCCGGCCGTGCTCGAGAGCACGAGCGCGCGGTCCGCGGCCAGCAGCAGCTCGCCGCCGTGGCCGCCCACCGCCAGGGAGCCGGCGGGCACGGGCGTACCGCCCGTGACGTCGGTCCGGTGGAGCCGGCCGCCCGCGACCGTCAGCAGGCGCCGCCCGTCGGTCTTCACGACGTCGGACTCGTCGACGCCCTCCTCCTGCACGTTCGTGCCCGAGAAGCCCACCCCGCGCTCCGCGGGCGCCGGCTCGGGAGCGTCGTCGGCCGGTCCCTCGAGGACAGGAAGACCCACGAAGCCGCCCCCGAAACCGTAGGGCCCGACGAGCTCCAGGGCCTCCTCCTTGTAGTACGCGAGCAGGTCCTCGCAGGCGTCGAACGCGCGCAACGCCGACGCGCGCCGCAGGGTGCCCGGCGAGTCAGCAACGTGGCCGCCGTCCACGAGCAGCGCGAGACCCCGGACGAGGAACGACGCCATCTGTGCCCGGGTGACCGCGGCGTTGGGGGCGAAGCGGTCGGCTGCCACACCGAGGGCCAGCCCCGCCTCCGCCGCCTTGTTGATCGCCGGCTCGTGCACCGAACCGTCGTCGTCGGAGAAGTGGTCGCGGGTGGCGGCAAGGCGCCGGCCGGTCCGCTGCTCGAACGAGCGCACGAGGAAGCTCGCCATCTGCCCGCGGGTGACCGCAGCCTGTGGCCGGTAGAGCCCGTCCCCCCGGCCCCGCACGAGCCCGACGGCGGCCAGCCGGTTCGTGGCGTAGTGGTGGACCGACCCGTCGTCGTCGGTGAAGGCGTCGACGGGGGAGGCCGGCAGCGGCCCGCCCGACGCGCGGACGAGCCGGGCGACGAACGACGCCGTCTGCGCCCGGGTGACGTCACCGCGCGGACCGTAGCGGCCCTCCCCGACACCCTTGGCGATGCCCCACCAGGCGGCACAGTCGATCGCCCGGGCGTGCGCCCCGCCCGCGTCGACGTCGCCGAACCGCCCCCGCCCCGCCTCGGTCGGGCAGGCGTCGGTGACGGGCTCGCCGGTCGCAGCGGCCGCAACGTCGTCGACGCGCTCGCTGGCCTCGGCGGCCGTACCGTCGCCGTGCGGCCCGACGGACAGCCCCAGCGCCAACGTCACAGCCAGGATGGCGGCTGCGGCGCCGCGTCCTGCGTCCCACCTCATGACACGCCCCTCCCGCGCGCAGGTTCCGCGCACTTGGACGCCGCCGACAGCGCCGCGGTTCCGCCGGCGATGACCGATTTCCGCTCGGGCCGTACAGGACGGTGATCCGTCTCGAGCCGCCTGAGGTTGATCGGGCGACGGTCGCCGCCGTCGGCGGGGATCATAGGTCAGACGCCGCCGCCGTGGCGTCGCCGGGGTCGGCCTCTTCGCGCAGGCCGCCACCGTCGCGACGACCGCCGGGGCGACGCGGATCGCCTGGACGGCGACGAACGCCCTGCGCGAACGCGCGACCGCGCACGCCCTGCGACTGGACCTCGCCTACCACGGTGCGACGTCCCCGGGGGTCCTCGTCGAGCGCGTCGACGGCGACGCCACCGCGATCACCAAGCTGCTCACCGACGTCGTCCTCAAGGTGGCCGGCGGCGCCGTGACCCTCCTCGGAGCGGTCGTGCTCGTCACCGTCGAGGACTGGCGGGTGGGGCTCGGGATGGCGGTCTTCGTGGCCGCCGTGGTCGGACTCGTCGCGCGGCTGCGCGACCGCGCGGTCCCGGCGGCCGCCGCCG
This sequence comes from Egibacteraceae bacterium, assembly GCA_035540635.1. Classification (NCBI taxonomy): domain Bacteria; kingdom Bacillati; phylum Actinomycetota; class Nitriliruptoria; order Egibacterales; family Egibacteraceae; species Egibacteraceae bacterium. The sequence continues at coordinate 41,006 of DATLGH010000099.1, forward strand.
AGCGCGGCGCCTACGCCGACGTCATCGGCCTCGTCGAGGAGCAGCTCGCCGGTGTCGAGGACCTCCGCGCCCTCGGCGGCGGCGGCCTCGCCCTCGAGCGCCACGAGCGCGCGAGCGCGCACCATGCCCGCGCGCTGCGGCGCGCGTGGCGGGCCAGCGCCGGGGTGTACGGCGCGACGACCGGGGCGTTCGCGTACGGCGGCGTCGGCATGCTCGCCGGGGGGTGGCTCCTGCACCGCCAGGGTGCGATCACGATCGGCACGGTGTTCCTGCTCTTCCAGTACGTGCAGATCCTGCGCCGGCCCGTGGAGGTCATGGCCGAGCAGCTCGAGCAGGTCCAGCGCGCCGGCGCCGGCGCCTCGCGCCTCGGGGCGCTGCTCGCCGAGCGTCCCGCGCTGGACGTGCAGGGCGACGCGGGCCTGCCCGACGGTCCGCTTCGCCGACGTGGCGTTCGCCTACCCCGACGACGGCCAGGTGGTGCTCGACGGCGTTGACCTCGACGTGCCCCCGGACACCACGCTCGGGCTCGTCGGTCGCACCGGCAGCGGCAAGACGACCCTCGCCCGACTCGCCGGGTTCGTCGCCGGGCTGCCCGAGGGCCTCGACACCGTGGTCGGCCCCGACGCGGGCCTGTCAGGGGGTCAGGCGCAGCTCATCGGCATCGGCCGCGCGCTCCTGCGCGATCCCGGGCTCGTGGTCCTCGACGAGGCATCGTCGCGGGTCGACCCGGTCACCGCGGAGCTCGTCGAGGCCGCCCTCGACCGGCTCCTCGCGGGCCGCACCGTGATCGTCATCGCGCACCGCCTGCGCGCGGTCGACCGGGCTGACGTCGTCGCGGTGCTCGAGTCCGGCCGGGTCGTGGAGGTCGGCCCGCGGGGCCACGCTCGTCGCCGACCCGTCGAGCCGGTTCCACCGGCTGGTGGACCTCGAGGGCGTGCACGCATGACGAGGCGAACGGCCCCGCCCGGGCACCGCCGGCCGAGGGCCGGGCGTGTGGCGCTCGGCCTGGCTCGTCGCTGGCCGGGCCGCTACCTCGCCGGCTCGATGCTCTGGGCGGGTTGGTGGGTCGTTCCCGTCCTGCTCGGCCTGCTGCTCAAGGCCACCTTCGACGCCATCGGCGGGGCCTCACCCGCCGGCCTCGACGTCGCGAGCCTGATCGCGCTCGTCGTCGCCGTCGAGGGGATGCGCCTCGCCGTGTTCGTCGGCGCGTTCGTCGTGTGGTCGCGCTGGTGGGCCCGCGCCCACACGCTGCTGCGCACGAACCTGCTCGCCGCGCAGGTGGCGAGCGGCGGTCCCGCCGCGGGCGCCCCCGTGCGCGCGAGCGGCGAGGTCATCGCGGTCTTCCGCGACGACGCGACGGACGTCGTCGAGTACACCGACGGCTGGGTGGACCTCGCCGGCACCGCCGTGTTCGGCCTCATCGCCGTCGCGGTCATGCTGCGCGTCGACGCGCTTCTCACCCTCGTGGTCGTCGTGCCGCTCGTCGCGGCGTTCGGCGTCACCGGGCTGCTCGCCGAGCGCATCCGCCGGGTCCGCCGCGCCGACCGGAAGGCGACGGCCCGTGTCACGGGGCTGCTCGGCGGTCTGTTCTCCGCGGTGCTCGCCGTCAAGGTGGCCGGCGCCGAGGACCAGGCCGTGCGCCGGCTGCGCTCGCTCAACCGCGACCGCCTCCGCACGTCGCTGCGCGACCGGGTCCTCACGCAGACCCTCGACGCGTTCAACGGCTCGACGGTCGACCTCACCATCGGCCTCGTGCTGCTGCTCGTCGCACCGAGGATGCGCACCGGTGCGTTCACCGTGGGCGACCTCGCGCTGTTCGCGAGCTACCTCACCTGGCTCGCGAGCCTGCCCCGGTGGGCGGGGCTCGTGCTGACCCGCCACCGCCACGCCGAGGTGGCCGCCGGGCGGATGGCGGAGCTCCTGCCCAACGGCGACGAGGCCGCTGCGGTCGCGCCCCGTCGGCTGCGGATCGACCAGCCCCCACCGCCCGCACCGCGCCCGCCGCGCCCGTCCCGCCGACCCGGCGCACGCGCGCCCGCGGCCCCCGACGTGGAGCTCCGCGGCTTCGGCGTGCGGGGCCGGCTCGGCGGCGTCGACCTGCGCCTGGCGCCGGGGTCCTTCACGGTCGTGACCGGGCCCGTCGGGGCCGGCAAGAGCACGCTGCTGCGGGGGCTGCTCGGCCTCACGGGGCCTGTCGAGGGGACGGTGGTCGCCGACGGCGTCGTCGTCACCGACCTCGCCGCGCATTTCGTACCGCCCCGGTGCGCCTTCGTGCCCCAGGCACCACGGCTGTTCAGCGCGACCCTGCGCGACAACCTCGCGCTGGGGCGAGCCGTCGACGACGCCGCTGTCGAGGCGGCGCTGCGGACGGCGGCCCTCGACGAGGACGTCGCGGCGATGCCCGACGGGCTCGACACGCTCGTCGGGCCCCGCGGCGTGCGGCTGTCCGGGGGGCAGCTCCAGCGCGCCGCCACCGCCCGCGCGCTCGTTGCGGGCGCGCCGATGCTCTTGCTCGACGACCTTTCGAGCGCCGTCGACGCACCGACCGAGCTCCAGCTCTGGAGGCGGCTCGTCGACAGCGCCGGCGGCAACCGGCCCACCGTGCTCGTGGTCTCGCACCGGGCCGCGGCGATCGAGCGCGCCGACCAGGTCGTGCGCCTCGACGCCGGCCGCGTTGTCGCGGTCGAGACGACGCTCGTCAGGCGGTGACGCGCGTGAGCACCGCGCCGAGCAGGCGGGCGCCGTCGGTCGAGCCGAGCAGCGGGTCGACGGCGTGCTCGGGGTGGGGCATCAGCCCGGCGACGTTGCCGGCGGCGTTCGTGACGCCCGCGATGTGGGCGACGCTGCCGTTGGGGTTCGCCGACTCGTCGACGGCGCCGTCGGCGTGGCAGTAGCGGGCGAGCACCTGGCCGTTCGCCGCCAGCGCGTCGGGATCGGGGTGCACGTAGCGACCCTCGCCGTGCTTCACGGGGAGGTCGAGGACCGTGCCGGGGACGATGCCGGCGGTCCACGCGCCGGCAGCCTCCACGCGGACGTGCTGGCGGCGATGGAGGAACCGCAGGCCGGCGTTGCGGGTGAGGGCCCCAGGCAGCAGGTGGGCCTCGCAGAGCACCTGGAAGCCGTTGCAGATGCCGAGGACGGGCCCGCCCCGCCCCGCGAACGCCGCGATCGCCCCCATCACCGGCGAGAAGCGCGCGAGCGCCCCGGTTCGCAGGTAGTCGCCGTAGCTGAACCCACCCGGCAGGACGACCGCGTCGACGCCGGCGACGTCGGCCTCGGCGTGCCACAGCGCGACCGGCTCGGCGCCGAGGAACGTGAGCGCATGGGCGGCGTCGCGGTCGTCGCAGGACCCCGGGAACGTCACGACACCGATGCGCATGCCCCCAATCGTAGCGGCCGCCCCGTCCGCCCCCG
>DATLGH010000100.1 GCA_035540635.1 Egibacteraceae bacterium
CGTCGCCCTCGCCCTCTCCGTCGCCCTCGCCGTCCCCGTCGCCCTCGCCCTCTCCGTCGCCCCCGCCGGACAGGCGGTCGGCCGGCGAGGGCGAGGGCGAGGGCGACGGCGAGGGCGACGGCGACGGCGCGGGCGTGAGCGCCTCGACCGTGCCTGCGGCGTCGATGCGGCCGTGGCGGACCCACGAGCCGACGGGCACGGCGGTCGCCGTCAGCGCCGACCGCAGCTGCGCCACGCTTGCTGAGGGCGCCTTCACCCGGGCGAGCCCGAGCGCCCCGGCCACGACCGGTGCCGCCGACGACGTGCCGCAGAAGGTGCGGTAGCCGCCGCCCTCCACCGCAGCGACCGCGGCGAGGTTGCAGCCGGGAGCGGCGACATCGACCCAGCTTCCCCGGTTCGTGTAGTCGTCGGGCTGGTCGGTACGGCTGGAGGCCGCCACACCGACGACGTCGGGGTTTGCGGCTGGGTAAGCCATCGTCGTGGTCGCGTCGTTGCCCGCCGAGCCGACGAGGACGACCTCGCGCTCGACGGCGTAGGTGATCGCGGCCTCGAGCGACTTCGTCGACGAGGCGCCTGCGACGCTCATGTTCACGACCGACGCCCCGTTGTCGACGGCCCACCTGATGCCGGCGGCGAGGTCGGACATGTAGCCGCCGCCGTTGGCGCCGAGCACCTTGACCGGCATGATCGCGCAGCTCCAGCAGACACCCGCCACCCCGCGGGCGTTGTTTCCGCGGGCTGCGATGACCGCGGCGGCTGCGGTGCCGTGACCGTTGTCGTCGGCGGTGTTCGCGTTGCCCGCGAGCACGTTCCAGCCGGCCACGACCGCGCCGGCGAGGTCCTCGTGGCCCGCGTCGACGCCGCTGTCGAGCACGGCGATCCTGACCGTGGCGCTGCCCGTGGTCGTCACCCACGCCCGCGGGGCGCGCACCCGTGCGGGTCCCCACTGCTGCGTCCACAGCGGGTCGTTCGGCGTGACCTCCTGGGCGTGGACGAGGACGTCACGCTCGGCGTACTCCACGGCGGGGTCCTGGTTCAGCGCCGCGAGCGTCCGGTCGATGCGCGACGGGCTGGCGTGGAGCACCGTGGGCGCCGGCGCGTCGGCGAGCTGCACGACGATGCGGTCGGGGGCCTGCCCGCTCGGCGGGTCCGCCTCCGCCCGCGCGGGAGCGCCGGCGAGGGTCAAGCTGAACAGCACCGCCAGACCGACGGCGGCGCCGCTCGTTCGTGTCCCAAACCGCACCATGTGTCCGTCCTCGCACTCGTCGTGTGCCAGGGGTATCGGTGCGTTGGGCGGCGGCCTGAAGGGCGGCGGACGGCCACAGGTACAGTGAGGCGATGCCCGAGGGTGACACCATCCACCGGTCCGCGCGGGCGCTCGGGCGGGCGCTTCGGGGCGGTGTGGTGGCCGCCGTGGCGGCCGGCCCGACCGGTCCGCGCTCAGCCGCCGTGCAGCGCCTCGTCGGCGAGACGGTCGAGCGGATCGAGGCACGAGGCAAGCACCTGCTCGTGTGGTTCTCGCCGAGCGGGCTGGCGCTGCACACCCACATGATGATGTCGGGCGCCTGGCACCTGTACCGCCCGGGTCAGTCGTGGCTGAAGCCACGCCGGCGGGCGACGGTCGTGCTCGAGGTGCCGGGCTGGACCGCCGTGTGCTTCTCGGCCCCGGTCTGTGAGCTGCTGACCGGCGCCGAAGTCGCCCGGCACCCGGCGCTCGCCGGACTCGGCCCCGACGCCAACGCCGAGCGGGCCGACCTCGCCGTGGCCCGGGCCCGCCTCGACGCTCGCCCACGCTGGACGATCGGGGAGGCGCTGCTCGACCAGCGTGTCCTCGCCGGCGTCGGCAACGTCTACAAGTGCGAGGTGCTCTTCCTGCACGGCGTCGACCCGTGGTGCCCGGTCGCGGCGGTGACGCCGGTCACGCGCGACGCCCTGCTCGTCACCGCCGAGCGGCTGCTGAAGGCCAACGCCGCGTCGGCGGACGCCGCCCGCTCGACGACGGGCGGGCGGGGCCCGGGCGCGCGGCTGCATGTCTACGGCCGCGCGCGCCGGCCCTGCCGCCGCTGCGGCACCGCGGTCCGGGTCGCCCGGCAGGGGCCGCAGGCGCGCCTCACCTTCTGGTGCCCGCGCTGCCAGCCGCCGGTCGGGGGCGGGGAGCTCCCGGAGAGGCGCCCGACGAGGCGGTAAGCGAAAGGCCCCGGCCGGAGCCGGGGCCTTCACTGAATCCGTGTGCCTAGACGATCGTGACGTTCGCGGCCTGCTCGCCCTTCGGGCCCTGGGTGATGTCGAACTCGACGGTGGCACCCTCGGCGAGGGTCTTGAAGCCCGACCCCTGGATGGCCGAGAAGTGCACGAACACGTCGTCGCCGTCGTCGCGGGAGATGAACCCGTAGCCCTTGTCGTCAGAGAACCACTTGACCGTACCTGTTGCCATGTGCGTTGCCCTCGTCTCTTTCACGTGCGACAGACCCTCGCGGTCTGGAGGGACTGCACCAGCATCAGGACCACTGCAGACTTCACGATCGTCGTGCCCTCACCCGTAACGGTAGCCCAGACCTCGCGGTTTGTCCCCGGAAAGTTGCCCGTCTTGGACGGGAGTTGGGGGACGCAGGCCCTCCCGCTACGGTGGGAGACCCGGACGCCTATCCATCAGAGACGTTGCCATGTGCGGATTCAGCGGCGAGGTACGGACGGACGCCAAGCCCGCCGACACCTTCGCCGTCCAGCGGATGACGGCTGCCATGCTCCACCGCGGCCCTGACGGCAGCGGCTTGTACGCCCACGGCCCGGTCGCCCTCGGGCACTGCCGCCTCAAGGTCGTCGACCTGTCGACCAAGGCCGCGCAGCCCATGGTCGATTCCTATCTCGGGCTGACGATCGCCTTCAACGGGCTGATCTACAACTACGAGGAGCTCCGCCGGGAGCTGTCGTCGCGCGGCTACCGGTTCTTCTCGACGGGGGACACCGAGGTGCTCCTCAAGGCCTACCACGCCTGGGGAGTGGACTTCGTCGACCGTCTCCAGGGCATGTTCGCCTTCTGCATCACTGAGCGGGACACGGGGCGGGTGGTGTTCGGCCGTGACCGGCTCGGCATCAAGCCGCTGTACCTCGCCGAGTCGCCCGGGCGCATCCGCTTCGCCTCGACCCTGCCGGCGCTGCTCGCCGGAGGCCAGGTCGACACCGACGTCGACCCGGTGGCGCTGCACCACTACCTCACCTTCCACGCCGTCGTGCCCGCCCCGCGCTCGATTCTCAAAGGCGTGCGCAAGCTTCCCCCCGCGACCGTGCTCGTCGTGGAGGCCGACGGCCGCCAGCACCGCAGGACGTACTGGCGCCCCAGCTTCGTGCGTGACCCCGCCCACGCCGACTGGAGCGCGCGCGACTGGCAGGACGCCGTCCTCGGCGCCCTGCGGGTGGCGGTGTCGCGGCGTCTCGTCGCCGACGTGCCGGTCGGCGTGCTGCTGTCGGGGGGACTCGACTCGAGCCTGATCGTCGGCCTGCTCGCCGAAGCGGGGCAGAAGAACCTTGTCACCTACTCGATCGGTTTCGATGCCGTCGGGGGCGAGCAGGGCGACGAGTTCGCGTACTCGGACGTGGTCGCGCGCACGTTCGGCACCGACCACCACCGAATCCGGATCACCAGCGAGCGGATGCTGCCCGCGCTCGGCGACGCCATCGCGGCGATGAGCGAGCCGATGATGAGCCACGACGCCGTCGCGTTCTACCTGCTGTCCGAGGAGGTCGCGAGGACGATGAAAGTCGTCCAGTCGGGCCAGGGCGCCGACGAGGTCTTCGCCGGCTACTCGTGGTACCCGCCGCTGCTCCCACTGCCTCCCGGGGAGTCCGGGGTTGCGCCCTACCGGGACGCCTTCTTCGACCGCTTGCACAGCGAGATGCCTGATCTCGTCAGTCCCGAGTACCTGGTAGCGGCCGACGTGTCGACCGAGCTGGTGGCACAGCACTTCGCCATGGAGGGCGCCGAGACGGCCGTCGACCGCGCGCTGCGCCTCGACACCACGGTCATGCTTGTCGACGACCCGCTGAAGCGCGTCGACAACATGACGATGGCCTGGGGGCTCGAGGCCCGGGTGCCGTTCCTCGACCACGAGCTCGTCGAGCTCGCCGCGAGCTGCCCCCCCGGGCTGAAGCTCGCCCACGGTGGCAAGGGCGTGCTCAAGGAGGCCGCGCGCAGGGTCATCCCCAGCGCGGTGATCGACCGCCCGAAGGGCTACTTCCCCGTGCCGGCGCTGAAGTACCTGCGGGGCCCCTACCTCGACCTCGTCCGCGAGGCCCTGACCGCCCCGGCGGCCAAGGAACGCGGGCTCTTCCAGCCCGCGTACGTCAACGAGCTGCTCGCCGACCCCGAGGGACAGCTCACCCGTCCCGGGGCCAGCAAGCTCTTCCAGCTCGGCGTGCTCGAGCTGTGGCTCCAGGCACACGACGTCTAAGACACGCCGCTTGCGGGAAGTCGACACAGACCATGGCGAAGCACTACGACCCCAGGGTCCGGCGAGACGACCAGCTGTCGACGCGGAGCTGGAGATGCCCGCCGGACCGCCGCGCCGGGGACATGCGACCGAAGGCCGTCGTCGACTGCGGGTGGGGCCGGTTGCTGTTCGCGCAGACGTTCGCCGACTACGACGAGCTCGAGGCGGAGATGCGGGGAGAGGCCGCCGGCCGGCGCGACATCGCCCTGTACCTGCGTGATCCGCACGTCTTCGTCGCGCGGGCGCCCGACGAGCTGTTCATCGACCCGTCGCTGTTCTACCGCCTGTGGCTGCACCGCTACCGGCCGGCGCGCGAGCCGGTCCGGGGCGTGATCGTGCGCAAGATGCGCACGCAGGCCGACGCGGAGGCCGCCGATCGGCTCTACGCGCTGAACGGGATGGTCGCCGCCGACCCCGAGGTCATGTGGGCGAACCAGCGGACCCGGGTCTTCACCTACCTCGTCGCCGAGGACGCCGAGTCGGGCGAGGTGATCGGCACGGTGACGGGCGTCGACCACCACCTCGCCTTCGAGGATCCGGAGTCCGGCGCCAGCCTGTGGTGCCTCGCAGTGGACCCGCAGGCGCCCGCACCGGGGGTCGGCGAGGCGCTCACGCGCACGCTGGCGGAGCGCTACAAGGCCCGCGGGCGGGCCTATCTCGACCTGTCGGTCATCCATGACAACGCCGCCGCCATCGGCCTGTACGAGAAGGTCGGCTTCGAGCGCGTTCCTGTGTTCCTCGTCAAGCGCAAGAACCCGATCAACGAGCCGCTGTTCGCCCCGGCGCTGCCCGAGCAGGAGCTCAACCCGTACGCGCGCATCGTCGCCGACGAGGCGCGGCGGCGGGGCCTCACCGTGAAGGTCCTCGACGCCGACGACGGTTACCTCCTCCTGTCGCAGGGCGGGCGGAAGATCGTCACGCGCGAGTCGCTGTCGGAGCTGACCACCGCCGTGGCGATGAGCCGCTGCGACGACAAGCGGGTCACCCGCAAGATCTTCGTGGAGGCGGGCCTGAGCGTCCCCCGCGGCCGGGAGGCGACGTTTGACGATGCCGATGCGGCGTTCCTCGAGGAGCTCGGCGAGCTCGTCGTCAAGCCGGCCCGCGGCGAACAGGGCCAGGGGGTCGCCGTCGGGGTGCGTGACCGCGACCAGCTCACGCGGGCGGCGGAGGGAGCCCGCGGGTGCGGCAGCCGCGTCCTTCTCGAGGAGTGCGTCCACGGGCACGACCTGCGGGTGATCGTCATCGACCACGAGGTCGTCGCCGCCGCGGTGCGCCGCCCCGCCCAGGTCGTGGGGACCGGCCAGCTCTCCATCGCCGAGCTCATCGACAAGCAGAGCCGCCGGCGCGCCTCGGCCACGAGGGGCGAGTCGACGATCCCCATCGACGACCACACCCGCGACACCGTCGCCGCGGCGGGCTACAGCCTCGACGACGTGCTCCCGGAGGGGGAGGTCCTGCAGGTGCGGCGCACCGCCAACCTCCACACCGGCGGCACCATCCACGACGTCACCGAACGCCTGCACCCCGACATCGCCGACGCCTGCGTCCGCGGGAGCCGTGCGCTCGACATCCCGGTTGTCGGCCTCGACCTCGTCCTGCCCGAGGTCGAGGGCGCCGAGCACGTCTTCATCGAGGCCAACGAGCGCCCGGGCCTGGCGAACCACGAGCCGCAGCCCACCGCCGAGCGCTTCATCGACCTGCTCTTCCCGCAGACGCGCGCACGGAGCTGACGCCGGTCTATCGTGGGGGCTGGCCCCCCACTGGCTGGGGGCCGGTTGTCTGTCGGAGGAGTGGATGAGCCCGAAGCTGTTGCCCGTCGACATGCACTACGTCCGTGACGTCCTGTTGCGCCTGCTGCGCACGCCGAGCCCGTCCGGGCGGACCGACGAGGTCATGCACCTCATCGGGCGGGAGCTCGCGGACATGGGGATACCTTTCTCCCTGACCCGCCGGGGCGCGCTCGTGGCGAACGTCGAGGGAGAGCAGGACAGCCCCGACCGGGCGGTCGTCGTGCACTCGGACACGATCGGCTGCATCGTAAAGCGCATCAAGGAGAACGGGCGGCTTCAGGTCGCGCCGATCGGCACGTTCAGCTCGCGGTTCGCCGAGGGCGCCCGGGTGCTCGTGCTGAGCGACGACCCAGGGCTCTGCCACACCGGGACGATCCTGCCGCTGAAGGCCAGCGGCCACACGTACGGCGACGCGGTCGACACGCAGAAGGTCGCCTGGGAGCAGGTGGAGGTGCGCGTCGACGAGCTCGTCGAGACCGCCGAGGACACCCTCGCCCTCGGCATCCAGGTGGGCGACTTCGTGGCGCTCGAGGCGCAGCCGGTGGTCACGTCGTCCGGGTTCGTCAAGTCGCGCCACCTCGACGACAAGGCGGGCGTCGCCGCCGCGCTCGGCGCGTTCAAGACGGTCGTGGAACACGACCTCGTCCTTCCGGTCAGCGCCCACCTGCTCGTGACCATCGCCGAGGAGATCGGCCAGGGCGCCAGCCACGGGCTGCACGCCGACGTGGCCGAGATGGTGTCGCTCGACAACGCCGTCGTCGCACCCGGCCAGTACTCCAAGGAGACCGGCGTGAACATCGCCATGCAGGACTCCTCGGGGCCGTTCGACTACCACCTCACCCGCAAGCTGCTGCGCCTGTGCGCCGAGCTGGGCATCCCCGCCCAGCGCGACGTGTACAACTACTACCGCTCCGACATCGCCGCGGCCCTCGAGGCGGGCGCCGAGACCCGGGCGGCGCTCATCGGCTTCGGCGTCGACGCGAGCCACGGCCACGAGCGCACCCACCTCGACGGCATCCGCAACTGCGCCGAGCTCGTCGTCGCCTACCTCCAGACCCCCCTCACCTTCGCCTGGGACGAGCGCCCCGGCCCGCTGGAGGACTTCCCGAGACAGGAACAGGTGGAGCGCATCACCTGACGGGGCCGTCGACGGCCCTGGCTGCCAGGGGTGTCCATCCGCGCGCACCGTCTGGGTGCCCGGAACCGCACACCGTGTCCGACCCGTTCACCGCCCCGTGTTCTGAGCCTCTGGCGCCGGCGGCGGCTCCGGTGTGGCCGCTCCGAACCACGTCGCAACTGCTCGAGGCAGCTCTGGGTCCGAGAGGTCTCCTGCCCAGGCGACGTGCCCGTCGGGTCGGATCAGCACGGCCGGGGGCGCAGCGATCTCGCCAAGGACCGGAAGCTCCCACACGCCATCGTGCCTGGCGTCGACGAGCCGGACCCGATCCGCCCAGGAAGCGACGTCCAAACCGCCGGGGTCACCGAAGTTGAGCAGCACGGGCCGGGCGCCGTGCAGCAGCGTGAACACGCGCGTGGGACCGTGCGCGGTATGCACGTCGAGGTCGGGCATGCGCCGCCCGAGCAGCGGGTGTCCGGCTCCGAGGTCGTAGTGGATGTCGAGACCGGAGAGCATGGCGGCGATGCGCCGGCGCGGCCCGTCCATGCTCAGCAGCTCGGTCATGGTGTCGCGGAGGGCCTGGTGACGGTCGTCGGAGCCGCTGAGCGCGACTTGCGCCATGGTGTTGTGCAACACCCGGGCGCCGACCGGATGCCGTTCGGCGTGGTAGGTGTCCAGGAGGCGCTCGGGTGAGGTCTTGTTCACCACCTGGGCCAGCTTCCATCCGAGGTTGACGGCATCCTGCACGCCGGTGTTGAGGCCCTGGCCGCCGTGTGGGGGATGCACGTGCGCGGCGTCCCCGGCCAGCAGGACACGGCCGTGGCGGTAGGAGGCTGCCTGGCGCGTCATGTCGGTGAACCTGGAGATCCACTTGGCGCTGCGAAGCCCGTAGTCCGTCCCGTACAGGGCGACAATTGCCTTGCGAAGCTCCCCCATGTTCGGGTCGCCGGTGTGGTCGGGATGCTTCTCGGTCAGCACGACCCGGTACGGTCCTCCACCCGCCTCTCGGTTCACGGGACCGATGCCACCACCTTCGCGGCGCATGCCGAGCTCGGGCTGCTCGTCCATCTCGACCTCGGCGATCAACCAGCTGGTCGAGGGATCCAAGCCGGCGAAGTCGATGCCGGCTGCCTTGCGGACCAGGCTGCGACCTCCGTCGCAGCCGACGAGATACTCCGCTCGAAGCGACGTGTCACCGGACAGCTCGACATCGACGCCCGTGTCGTTCTGGGCTAAGCCCACCACCTCGCAGCCACGACGGATCGGAACCCCGAGCTCGTCGAGCCAGCCAGCCAGGATCGGCTCGAAGTGGCTCTGCCAGAGCGCAAGGACGTAGTTGTGGCGGGTGGGGAGGTCGCTGATGTCCAGGAGGATCTGGGAGTAGCCCAGGTTCGGGTGTTCCTGGCCCGCCGAGAGGAAACGGTCGGCGATGCCACGCTGGTCGAGCACCTCGATGGTGCGGGAGTGGAGGCCCCCGGCTCGCGATCCGTCGACATCCTGACTGGCGCGGCGTTCGACGATGACGACGTCGACTCCCGCCAACGCCAGCTCGCCCGCCAACATCAGCCCGGTCGGGCCGCCTCCCGCGATCACCACGGCATGCTCCCTGACCGGTTCAGCGCTCCCACTCGACCGATCTGCCGACGGCAACACCCGCATGCCACGCCTCCTCGCTTCGTGGGTTCTGGCCGTGCTCGGCCCAGCGAACGAGCCATGGTCAGCACGTCTGGGTCGCTTGCGGCAAGCCCCCTGCCTCGCGCTATGATGCCGGTGGCGGCGGGGGGTGCACGCTCGACGGTGCGGGGGAGCTGACCGGGTCCCTACCTCGGCGCCCGCAGTGACGAAGCGGCGAAGGCGCCGCTCAGCCGGCCACGTTGTGCTGACATCCTGTCAGACCGTTCAAGGGCACAGGTGTCCTTCGTGCGGATCGCCGCCCAGTCGGCCTCGGTGAGCGCGTCGGCCAGCCACACGTCAGCGTTGGCCTCCTGCGTCGACATGGGCGACCCCGATGACCCGGCCACCGCACGGGTGAACTACCGGCTCACCCGCCGACTCCTCGCCGACAGCCGCACGTGGTGGGCACTCGAACAGACCCTGGGCGTGCAAGAGCGCCCGCGGGCGTCAACCGACACCCCCAACCCCGACCCAGCGTCGGGGTGAGGCAACCCGGCCACCAGCCACCGCTGGTTCTGCCCCAAACGGGAACGGTCCCGTTCTCCTCAGCGTGTACACAGCATGGCCAGGCAGGGTCGGGCTCCATGGACCCTCAAATATGCACCGGCTGCCTCGCTCACGGCCCGGTGTCCGCCAGCAGCGCCACTCCTCACGCAGATCTCGGCTTCGGCGATCGGGGGTCCACTTGAGGTTCTATCCCCAACTCAGGGCTCACATCCAGCTCGTGTGACCGATCTTGGACCCGCCGCCGCGAGTCTCGCCACGACAATCGTGGAGCAGACCAGTAAGGAGACTCACCCAGAAGCGCCCTCGACCAGTCGTCCAACGCCTTCCCCGTGCTCGACGCCGGGTGGTGCCGCGTTCGAGGGCGCGTCATGGGCGTTGAGGTGGCGTCCTAGTCCTGTGACACGATGCCGAGTAGGGCAACGAGATCGGTGACGTACCGGTCACCCTCGCCCTGGTCGAGCCGCCCCAGGCCCTGGCCGGTGGCGCGCAGCAGTTCGTCGGGGGCGGGCGGAGCCCACAACACCGCGACTTCCGCGGGGTGGGTGTCGATCAGTTCACGCAGCGCGGGACGGTTTTGCATCGCCCGTGCGTGCAGCTCGGCCTGCCGTGAGTGCCACACAAGCCCGTGGGTGTCGTGGCCGCCGACGCGGCGCCCGTGCAGTGCTCGTGCCCACACGCGCGTGCATGGGTAGTGCGCTGCGGCCGTCGCCACGAGCGCCGACCGGTCGATCCCGAGACGGTCCAGTTCGGGGTCACGGAGGTCGATCAGTCGTACTCCTCGCCGGAGGGCAACCTCGGCCTCGGCCCATTGGGCGAGCACCGCAAGCGGGATGCGCGGCGCGGGTGGGGCGGCGTCGTGGAAGGCGGACTCGAGCATGGCCGCAAACGTCGTCGCCGCGACGTACACGTGCCGGGTGCCCTCCAGAGGCGCGAATCGCGTGTTGCCTATGCCGGGCACAAGGGTGGCCGGGTCGGGGTGCGCGAACTGGTGACCGCGCCGCAGCAGCGTTTCGGACGGCAGCGCGTAGGTGCGTAAGCGGCGCAGCACCGCGCCAGCGGGTTGGGGCACGGAGCAGTCGTCACGGCCGCACGCGGCGACCCGCGTCACTCCTGGAACATGCCCGATACGGCGGTGTGAACGGCGTCGCTGTCCCCGGCCGCGAGCACCTGCTCGGGAGTGCCGCCGTCGAGCCAGGTGTTGGGGGTAGCGAACCAATCCCAGACCGCCCACCCGCTCATCCCGTGCCCGGCGAGCCGCGCCACGACCGCCGAGGCGGCGGGGTCGAGCGCGAACGCGTCGTCGAGTTGGAACGTCGGGACCAGCAGCGTGCCCTCGTGTGTGACGGTGACGAGCGCGCCGGCGCCTCGCTGCCGGGTAACCCACTGTCGCACCGCCGCCTGGCTCCTTCCGGTGGCCTTCGCGAACATCTCGATCGTGATGGCCCCACCGGACTTGAGCAGGACGGCGCGGGCCTCGTTGACCAGTCGGGCGCGCTCGGCCGCGGCGTGGTCGAGTACTGGCTCCACGACCCGTGCAGCCATGACGGAACCGCCGGTGACCATCAGACACCTCCTGTGCTGGTCATGACCGTAGCACAGCCTGCCCCACATGACAGGTGAGACACTTGGCTAAGTGGCGACACCTGACGGGACAGGCAATGTCGGTCCGCGCAGGTGTTGGGCCTCAGTCGATAGGCGCCGCATTGCAGCCAGGCCACCTGGGATGGCGCAGCCTGTTGGCCTTGAGCAGCTTGCAGGTCTGGAGCGCCGTTCAATTGAGACAGGAGGCAAGCAAGGTGCCGACGCCCGCCCTGGGCCCCGACCTTCCCCGCTACTCAGCGTGCCCACTTTGGAGTTCGTAGGCTGTCGTCGCACATTCACGCGGCGATCCAGGCATGGTGGGACATCCCTCGGCTCTCGTAGGCGAGCGTCCAGCGGGGGTGGGTCGGGCCGCGTCCGGCTTGGCGATAGCGGTCCGCTTCGTGGCGGGAGTTATCCGCTCGCTGAGCGCTGTGCTAGCCACAGCACATGGCTGATGGCGAGCCCGGCGGCGAATTCCGATGGTAAAGCCTGGTCAGCGCAAAGGTCTGGTGCCCGCGGCAGGATTCGACCTGCGAACTTCCTGCCCGGAGGGAGCAGAGTCAAGCGCTGTGCTCACCTGCGGAAACCCGCTCTGCGCCATCACTCCGCGGGAGCGAAAGCGGCCGAATTTGGAGGCCGCTGATTCGCGGCCTTCGCGGCCTGACAGGGTTTTAGGGCCTGGCGGGGGCTTTGAACTTGCTCCAGAAGACGAGGAAGGTCTACGACCGTCTCCTGCCAGACGCGATCAGAGGCGATGTCGCCGGTAGCGCGTGGGCAAGCACGCTTCGGAACCCATACAGCTCTGCCCACGGATCGACACCTGGCGGGAGCTCTGCTGCCTTGCGGAGGGGCTCGGTGAGGTGGCCGGCGACCGTCCACAGCCGCTCGATCGCGAGCCGGCGCACCTCGTCGGAGTCGCGGGAAGCGGCAAAGGCGTCGGTGTCCGCATCGACCACACGCGCGCTCATCGCGACTGGCCTCGGCGGGCGGCCCGGCGGGCACGCAGCTCGGCGACGCCGGCGGCGCCACGGTGCTTGACTGGCTGGACAGTGCCGACGCGGGCGCGTTGGCGCACGCCGAGCTGGAGGAGCGCCTAGAAACCACCGGCCGCGAGTTGGTGCGTCAGATGTTTCAGGACCACCTTGACGTGCGCGCCCAGCGCGAGACCCGCGTGGAGGTCACCGACGTGCACGGCGCGACCCACGGCGCTGTGGAGGCCGGCCACGTCCGTGGGCTTCAC
>DATLGH010000101.1 GCA_035540635.1 Egibacteraceae bacterium
GGCCTGCCCGCGTGACAGGCCCAGCTTGGGCGCAAGCCAGTCCGCGGTGGACCCCGCCCTGCCGAGGAAGGCTTTGCGGGCGTCGAGCTCGCCGATGCGCCGCAACCGCTCGGCGGCCACCCGCGTCTCCACCCGCCGCAACCCCACCACGGAGGCCGCCAGCGCCTCGTCGTCGACCGCCCCGCCCAACACCTGAGCGCCCAACCGGTCAACGGTCGCGTGCAGCGCGTCGAGCAGGCCCCGGGCGGCGTCGCCGGTGTCGTCCGCGGCCGCCAGCCGGTCAAGGACACCCCGGCCCACCTCGGCCAGCCCGCCGGCGTCCAGACGCCCCAGCGACCGGGCGATGACCTCGGCCAGCTCGCTGGCGTCGAGCGCCTCGAGCGGCGCAGCGGCTACCTGGTCCGTACTCATGTTCGACAACCTACCAGACGGGTGCGACAGTGCCCCGCCCGTATCCACACGGCGACGAAGAAAAAGGGCTCTCGAGTGGGTTGACGCGGTCGGCCCCGGCGCACCCGTCGCAGTCGGCGTTGTGGCCGCGCTCGTCTCCCTGCGCTCGCGCTCCGGCTGAGGCGACGTCTGACGCCCGGGCGCGCTTGCGGGCATAGTGGAGGGTCGCCCGCGCACGGAGGAAAGGTCATGCGTCACGAAGCAGCCGTCACGTCGGTGTCCTGGATTCCGTCGGAGGCTGCGACGGGCATGATGAAGCTGCCGTTCGAGGTCGGCGTCAGCCACTACGACGAGCCGTTGCCGGAGGTCCTCGACGACCTCGAGGCCTGGCGTGCCGCGGATCGGTTCCGCTTCGCCAACGACCTGCGAGCCTTCGTCGAGGTCGACGGCGGTCGCATCGTCGACGCCGGTTACCTGGGCAGGGGCCACATCGGCAGCACGACCGTGCGCGTCGGCAAGCGCAGCGTCACGTTCGAGGCGGTGGCCCTGCCCGACCTGCAGTCGGAGCCGCGCATCGACGGCGCATCGGCGCGGTTCGTGCAGACCGCGGGCGGGCGCACCGGCGCCCCGATGCCGCGACGGGTGCGCCGACCGCCGTTCGTCCAGGTCACCGCGCCGATCGCGTGGACGACGCTCGCGCTGACGATCGACGCCGACGGCAACCACACCCACGAGGTGCTCGGGGCCAGTGCCTTCCCCCGCCACTGGATCTACGACATGGAGGGCCGCCTTGCTGCGAAGTCGGGCCTCGTCGACATGAAGCGCTGGATGCTCGACGCCTTCGGGGCGAAGACGCCGTGGGGCGAGGAGGACTCGCCGGCGCTCGTCACCGCGGTGGAGACGGCGCTGGAGCGCAAGCTGTCGGCGACGATCATGCGGGCCGGCCGCAAACCGCGGATCCGCACCCTCGACGAGGGCGAGCTCCTCACCGAGCAGGGCCAGCCCGGCGAGGAGCTCTTCCTGCTGCTCGACGGGATCCTGCGCGTCGACGTCGACGGCACGGCGCTCGCCGAGGTCGGGCCGGGCGCGGTGCTCGGCGAGCGGGCGGTCCTCGAAGGCGGGGTCCGCTCGTCGACCCTCGCCGCGGTGACCCGGTGCAAGGTGGCCGTCGCCTCCGCCGACGAGGTGGACCGCCAGGCGCTCGAGACGCTGCGGGAAGGTCACCGCCGGGAGGAGGACCGCTGATGGGCGCGGGGCCGCCGCGTCGCCCTATGGGGGCGTAGGTGCGCGTCCGCCTGTGCGGCGTGCGGGGGTCGACACCCGCCCCTGGTCCTGATTTCGTGCGCTACGGGGGGCACACCTCGTGCGTCGCGATCAGTCGTGGCAGCGAGCCGCCGGCCCTCGTCCTCGACGGCGGCACCGGCCTGCGCGAGCTGTCCCGGGTCCTGGAGGGGCGGGCGTTCCACGGTTCGATCCTGCTCGGCCACCTGCACTGGGACCACACCCACGGGCTGCCCTTCTTCGCCGCGGGCGACCGTGAGGACGCACGGGTGCACGTCTACCTGCCCGCGCAGGGTGACCCGGAGGCCGTCGTCGCGCGCGCCATCTCGCCACCGCACTTCCCCGTCCGCTTGACGCAGCTGCGCGGCGACTGGCGCATCGACGGGCTCGAGGCCGGTCACCACATGATCGAGGGCTTCGACGTGCTCGCGCGCGACATCCCGCACAAGGGCGGGCGGACGTTCGGCTTCCGCGTCAGCGACGGTGACGTGAGCCTCGCCTACCTGTCCGACCACGCCCCCGGCGGTCTCGATCCCGACGCGTCGGGCCTCGGGGAGTACCACGACGCGGCGCTGGACCTCGCCGGCGGGGCCGACCTGCTCCTGCACGACGCGCAGCACACCGCCGCGGAGTACGCGCGGCTCCGCCACTTCGGCCACTCCGCGGTCGAGTACGCCGTCGGGCTCGCGGAGAAAGCCGGGGTCGGGCGCCTGCTCCTCTTCCACCACGACCCGGCACGCACCGACGAGGAGATCGACGCGCTCGTCGCTGGCGCGCAGCGCGACGGGCTCGTCGTGGGCGCGGCGGCCCAGGGCATGACCATCGATCTCTGAAGCACGCGGTCGCCCTCGCGCCATGCGGCGAGCTCGATCGGGGGCTTGCCGATGCACCTGCCTGCAGAGCGTCCGGAGTATCTTGTCGGGGTCGAGAGCGCCGCGAGCTGGCGTGAAGCGGCGTCGAGGCGCTGGAGCGGCCGGAGCGGCCGGAGCGGCCGGAGCGAAAGCCTACCGGCGACGTCCACGCGGCCCGGGCAGAATTGGTGCGATGCCCGCCGTCGACCCGCCGAGGGACCTGCCCGACCGCCTCGCCCCCCTGACCCTGCCCGAGGCCGACGGGGGCACGGTCACGCTCGGCGCGCTCTGGGCCGACGCCGCCGCCGTGCTGGTGCACCTTCGCCACTTCGGCTGACTGTTCTGCCGCGAGCAGGTCGCGCAGTTGCGCGACGCCGAGGGGGACATCGCCCGGGCCGGAGGCCGCCTCGCCGCGATCGGCACGGGCGACATCGCCTACGCCCGGGACTTCAAGGCGAGCCGGGCGATCGGGTTCCCCCTCCTGGTCGACGACGACCGGGTCACCTACGGGGTGGTGGGCGCCGGCCGGGCCACGGTCGCGACCACCCTACGGCCCTCCGTCCTCGCCAAGGGGACGCGTTCCCTGCTGCGCGGTTCCCGCCAGGGCGCGCTCGGGCCCGCTGCCCTGCTGCTCGGCGCGACGACCGTCATCCGCCCCGACGGGCGGGTGCCGCTGGCGTGGCGCAGCGACGACGTCGCGGACACACCGCCGGTCACCGCCATCCTCCGCGCTCTCGCGCCGCCTGGTTCAATGGCGCCATGAGACGCCCTCGCAGCACCGACGTCACCGAAGGATTCCAGCGCGCTCCCGCCCGGGCGATGCTCCGTGCGATCGGCATGACCGAGGAGGACTTCACCAAGCCGCAGGTGGGGGTAGCGTCGTCGTGGAACGAGGTCACGCCCTGCAACCTGC
Organism: Egibacteraceae bacterium; assembly: GCA_035540635.1. Taxonomy (NCBI): domain Bacteria; kingdom Bacillati; phylum Actinomycetota; class Nitriliruptoria; order Egibacterales; family Egibacteraceae; species Egibacteraceae bacterium. Next base: position 3,436 of record DATLGH010000101.1, read on the forward strand.
CCCTCGCGCGCCTCGCGCGGCTCGCCAAGCAGGGGGTGCGCGAGGCCGGGGGCTTCCCGATCGAGTTCACGACGATCGCCGTGTCCGACGGCATCTCCATGGGTCACGAGGGTATGCGCGCGTCGCTCGTGTCCCGCGAGGTCATCGCGGACTCGGTGGAGACGGTCATGCACGCCGAGCGCTTCGACGCCCTCGTCACCTTCGCCGGCTGCGACAAGTCGCTGCCCGGCATGGTCATGGCCGCGGCACGGCTCGACCTGCCGGCGGTCTTCTGCTACGGCGGCACCATCCTCCCCGGGGAGTACGAGGGCCGAGCGATCGACATCAAGGACGTCTTCGAAGCGGTGGGGGCGCGGGCGGCCGGAACGATCGACGACGCCGAGCTGCATGCGATCGAGACCCGGGCCTGCCCCACGGAAGGGGCCTGCGGCGGCATGTACACGGCGAACACCATGGCTTCGGCGATCGAGGCGCTCGGCATGAGCCTGCCCGGCTCGGCCAGCCCGCCGGCGGTTGACCCGCGCCGGGAGGAGGTCGCGGTGCGTTCGGGCGCGGCGGTTCTCGCGCTGCTCGAGGCGGACCTGCGGCCGCGTCGGATCATCACGAGGGACTCCCTGGAGAACGCCGTGGCGGTCGTCATGGCCATCGGCGGGTCGACGAACGCGGTGCTGCACCTGCTCGCGATCGCCGCCGAGGCGCGGGTGGAGCTCACGCTCGCCGACTTCGACCGCATCGGCCGGCGCGTGCCCCACATCGTCGACTCCCGCCCCCACGGGCGGTTCCTCATGAGCGACATCGACCGCGTCGGAGGGGTCCCCACCGTCATGCGCGCGCTCCTCGACGCGGGGCTGCTCCACGGTGACGCGATCACCGTGACCGGCAGGACGGTTGCCGAGAACCTCGATGACCTCGCCCCGCCGTCCCCCGACGGTGAGGTCATCCATCCGCTCGACCGGCCCATCCACGTCGACGGCGGTCTCGCCGTGCTACACGGCTCCCTCGCCCCCGAGGGCGCCGTGGTGAAGGTCGCCGGCCTCGACGCCGACCGCTTCGAGGGCACCGCCCGGGTGTTCGACGGGGAAGCCGCCGCGATGGAGTGGGTGCTCGCCCGCCGGGCGCAGCCCGGTGACGTCATCGTCATCCGCTACGAGGGCCCGAAGGGCGGCCCCGGCATGCGTGAGATGCTCGCGGTCACCGCTGCGGTGAAGGGCGTGGGGCGGGGCGCGGACGTCGCACTCCTCACCGACGGGCGCTTCTCGGGAGCCACCCACGGCCTGTGCGTCGGGCACGTCGCCCCCGAGGCGGTCGACGGCGGACCGATCGCCCTCGTGGCCGACGGGGACCGCATCACCCTCGACGTGCCCGCCCGCCGCCTCGACCTCCACGTCGACGAGCGCGAGCTCGCACGCCGCCGTGACGGGCTGAAGTCCCCGGACCCCCGCTACACGACCGGGGTCCTCGCGAAATACGCCCGCCTCGTGTCCGGTGCCGAGCGCGGGGCCGTCACCGGGTAGGTCCGCAGCGACGCGCAGCGCCGGCGGCGGGCCGGCGGCGCCCGTCCGGACGGCCGTGCAACTGCCGGTACATGCGCTCGTACAGTGGGTGCTTGCACCCTGCGGAAGGCGGGGCCCGACTCCTGGGACGAACGTGACAACTTCCCTGCGTTGGCGTCTGACCGCGTTTGCCGCGGTCGTGCTCGCCCTCCTCGCGGGCGCCGTGCCCGCCGGCGCTCTCGGGGCCGACGAGCACCGCGCCGACCCCCCCGCCGGCGAGCCGCTCACCGTGGCCGCGATCGTGGAGGGTCCCGACGGGCCGGCCGTCGAGCAGCACGAGGCGCCGACCCCCGAGGCCGCCGAACGCCTCGTGGCCGCCCTGCAGGCGCGCGACGACGTCATGACGGCGGAGGTCGACGTCGTCATGCGCGCCCTCCAGGAGCCCACCGGTGGCGACCCCCTGCGCGACCTGCAGTGGGCGCTGGACCGGCTGCGGGTGGAGACGGCCTGGACCGTCGGCGACGCCCGCGGCCGTGTCGTGGCCGTCGTCGACAGCGGCGTCGACGCGGCGCATCCCGACCTTCAGGGAGTGGTCCTCAACGGGTTCGACGCACTCGACCCCCGCACCCTGGGCAAGGTCGACCCGCTGACACCCTGCCCGGGGCGCTCGTGGGACTGCCGCGGGCACGGGACGCACGTCGCGGGCATCATCGCCGCGCTCGTCGGCAACGACGAGGGCGTCGCCGGCCTCGCCCGTGGCGCGCAGATCCTGCCCGTACGGGTGCTCGACGCCGCGGGCTACGGGTCCTCGAGCGACGTCGCGCGCGGGGTGCTGTTCGCCGCCGGCGCGGGAGCCCACGTCATCAACCTCAGCCTCGGCTCGACCGAGCCGTCGAGCGTGCTCGACTTCGCCGTCGCCTACGCCACCCGCCGCGGCGCGCTCGTCGTGTCCGCCTCCGGCAACGTCGGCCACTACATCCCCCACCCCGTCGTGCACCCGGCCGCCGACCCGTGGACCCTCGCCGTCGGCGCCACCGACCGCGACGACCGGGTGGTCGCCTTCAGCGGTCGCGGACCCTGGCTCGACCTCGTCGCCCCCGGGGTCGACATCTGGTCCGCCCGGCCCATCAGCGGCTCGGTCGCCTACGACTCCGACAGCGGCACGTCGATGGCCACCCCCTACGTGTCGGCGGTCGCTGCCGTGGTGCAGCGCCGCCACCCGACGCTGTCGCCGATGCGCCTGGCCGCCCACCTGCGCGCCACCGCCACCGACCTGCCACCGGCCGGGCGCGACCCCGCATCCGGTGACGGGCTCGTCAACCTCGTCGGCGCGCTCTCGCGGACCCCGGGAGCGGCCACCGCATGCGACCCGCGCCGCGTGCCCCGCTCGGAGTTCGCCGACACGGCTCGCAGCACGCACCGGGCAGCCATCGAGTGCGCGGTGTGGTACGCCGTCGCCCAAGGAACGACGGGGAGCACCTACAGCCCCGCCGGTCCCGTCACCCGCGCGCAGATGGCGTCGTTCATCGCCCGCCTGCTCGACCGGTCAGGCACGCAGCTGCCGGCGGGCGGTGCGCAGCGCTTCAGCGACGTGCCGGCCGGCAACGTCCACCGTGAAGCGATCAACCGGTTGGCCGCTGCCGGCATCGTGCAGGGGCAGGGCACCACGTTCAGCCCCAACGGCCTCGTCACCCGCGACCAGATGGCTTCCTTCCTCGTGCGGGCCTTCGACTACGCGCAGGCACAGGTCAGGCGCGCCGCGCTGCCCCCCGCCGGCAGGCAGTTCGCCGACACAGCCGGCAACCCGCACGAGCCGAACATCAACAAGGCCGCCGCCGCCGGTCTCGCCAACGGCCTCACCACGACGACCTACGGACCGCGCCAGGGCGTGCGCCGTGACCAGATGGCCACCTTCGTCATCCGCGCGCTGGAGCTGCTCGCCGCCTGACGCGACGGCGCGGCGGCCGCCTGATCGACGGCGTCCCGCGGCGCCCGGCTACGGCAGGGGCGGCGCCGGCAGGCCCGACGGGCCCCCCGGGGGGGCGACCCAGCGCACCTGCACGACGACGTTGGCCCAGGTCACGTCCTCTCGCAGCGCCCCGGTCTCGTCCGTGCAGCCCGGGTTCGGCAGCTCGGACGGAGGCGTGCAGACGACCACCCGGTCCGCGGCGGGGCTGCCGCTCGAGTAGCCGAAGACCGCCGTGCCGGCGGCGTCGGCGAACAGGGTCGAGCCGCCCACCTTACGGTAGAGCGCGGTGCTCTCGCGGTAGAGCCGGGTGTCCTCCGGGAGCGGTCCGGGCAGCGCGAGGACGTCGCGGAAGACCTCGAACGTCACCGCGGCGGCCTCGGCCGGCGCTCCCTTGCGGTTCACTCCCGAAGCGGTGACGGTGACCTGCTGGCCGACCGTGGCGGTCTGCACCACCGGGGTGACGCGGAGCCCGCCGGCGGGCACGAAGTCGCCGCACACGACGGCGTCCTGGATCTCGGCCTCGACCGGTCCGCTCACCGCGGCGGTGCCGCCCGCGAGCAGCACCGGCGCGTCCTCCGCGCCCGCGCCGGCACAGCTGGCCACGAGGAACGCGTGCGTCGGCGCCGACAGCGTGCTCGGCGACTCGGTGATCACCAGCGGTCCCCCGCGGCGCGCGGCGAGCGGTCCGAGGGCGAGCGCGTCGGGGAAGTTTCGGCCGTTGGCGACGGCGACGGTGTCGGCCTCGAACGTCGGGGGGAACAGCAGCTCGCGGGTGAACTCGGCGACGCTCCTGGCGGTGAAGGTCCGCCCCGCGCCGCCGATGCGCCGGACCGGCAGGTCGAGACCCCGCACGTCGGCCTCCACCGTCTCCGACACGGCGGCCGTGCCGCCGACGATGAGGACCTGCTCGATGGCGAGGGCCTCGCTCCTCAGCGCTGCGCGCGTCGCCTCGGACAGCCTGCCGCCTTCCGTGAGCAGGATCGGGAAGAGCCCGCCCGCCGACAGGGGCCCGGCCGCGAGCGCGTCGGGGAAGTTTTCTCCCGTGGCCAGGACGGCGGTGACCCGGTCACCGCCGGGTCCCTCGAAGGCCGGAGCGCGCCCGAACCCGGCGGCCGGGCCGGTGACCGCGGGCAACTCGGTGCCCTGCTCGGCACGTTCCCGGGCGACGCGCTCGGCGATCCGTCGTGCGGTGTCGTAACGGTCCTCCCCGCTGATGCGCTCCACGGTGACGATGCTCCTGAAGTCCTCGAGACGCCGCTCGACCGCGTCGCCGACCGCGGCGGAGCCGCCGAGGATCACCGCGCGGCGAGGACTGATGCGGGTGATGGCCCGCACCGTCGCGGGCGGCAGCTCACCGGTGCCGGTGAGCAACAGGGGCGCCGCGCGATGGCCGGCGATGAGGGCCCCCGCGAGGGCGTCGGCGAAGTCGTCCGCGCGGGCCACCACGACGGTGTCCGCGTTGTCGAAGACCGGGTCGGCCGCGATGAGCCGCGCCGTGTCGAAGCGGTCCTCACCGGCGAAGCGCAGGACGTTCGCCCCGACGTGGGCTGCCCCGACGGTCGACAGCAGGGGCAGCAGCCCGATGAGCAGGGCCGTCGCCGCAAGCAGAGCGGCGCGGCGCGTGGCTGCGCGGGCGGGCGGGGACGCGGTCATGGGCGAGGAGCTCCTGTGTCGGATCGGGAACACGCTGGCGCCCGCCCGTTCGCGAGCGGGCAGGGATCCCAACGACGCACGATGCCCGCCGGATGCGGTGGGCGGCGTACTAGTGCCTCGGGGGCCGGGAAACCACCCTCCAGGCGCCCGCTCGCGCCCCTCTGGCGCCTCGTCATCGAGCGCGAGCGGGTCCGCGACGACCTGCGCCGGCAGGCCACGCGGGACTCCCTCACGCGGCTGGCGAACCGTCAGCTCGCTGCTCGGGCGGCTCGACCGGTCCATGTCGCGCCGGAGCCCCTCGGAGCTTCCCCCCGCGCTGCCCTTCATCGACCTCGACGGGTTCGAGCGCGTGAACGACGACTTCGGGCATGCGGCGGGCGACCAGCGGCCAGCTCCGGACGCTTCGGAAGCTCGGGTGCCGTCTCGGTCAGGGGTGGCTGCTCGGAGAGCCGGCCGTGGCCGGCACACTCCGGCCGGCCCGTGCGGTCCTGCCCTTGGCCCGCCCCTCGGCACCGGCGGGGCGATCAGAGGGCTCAGGAGAGCGGTCCGGCGCGATGCAGGCGCGCCTCCCCGCTGCGCACCTCCCAGCCGGCCACCCAGTGCTCATCCGCGGGCCTGCGGCTCACGCTGTCGACGTGCCACCAGTCGGCGTGCACACGCGCGGGCGTCACGTCGACGATGACGTAGCCGTGGCCGGCAGTCTCGGCGAAGCGCACGTGCGGGTTCTGGGATCGGATGAGCCGGGTGAGCACGGGCACGGCGCCGGGCAGCCGCGGGAAGAGCTCGGCGGCGAAGCTGCGCGTGGTGACGCTGGGGGTGACGAACTCCACGGCGACGGGAACGTCCTCGCCGTCGGTCCGCAGCTCCGCCGCCCATGACGAGTGGATGTCGCCGCTCAGCACGACGACGTTGTCGATCTCATGCCGGCGCACGAACGCGAGCAGCTCCCGACGTTCGCCGGGGTAGCCGTCCCACTGGCCGGGGTTGACGAACGCGCCGCCGGCCACGGGACCCAACGGCCGGGCGAGGCGGTGCAGGACCCCCGGCAGCCGCAGGGCGTGCAGCGGTGCGAGCATCACCTGGTTGCCGATCAGCCGCCACCGCGCCGTCGACGACGCGAGTCGTTCGCGCAGCCACGCCCGCTGCTCCTCGCCGAGGAGGGAGCGGTCGCGCTGCTCGACGCCGGGCGTGGGTTGGCGTCCGGCCGGCCGGTCGCGACCGACGAGGCGGGTGTCGAGCATGAGCAGCTCGGCGAGGGCGCCGAGCTGCAGGCTCCGGTAGATCCGGGGGACGCCACCGTCGGCTCCCGCCCGCACCGGCATCCACTCGAGGTAGGCACGCACGGCCGCGTCCCGGCGTCCGCGCCAGCTCCCGTGGGTGGCGGCGTCGTGACCCCGCGCACCGTCGCGCCACGCGTCCTTGGCGATCTCGTGGTCGTCCCACACGGCGACGACGGGATGCCGGGCGTGCAGCCGCTGCAGGTCGGGGTCGGACTTGTACTGCGCGTGTCGCCGGCGGTAGCCGGCGAGGTCACGGGGCGCTGCTGCGGGGACGTGGGGCCGGACGATCTCCCGCGTCTCCCCGCCCTGCTCGTAGAGGTAGTCCCCGACGTGCACCACCGCGTCGACCTCGCGCCCGGCCAGGTGAGAATAGGCGTTGAAGTATCCGCCTTGCCACGACGCGCACGCGACGAGGCCCAGCCGCACACGGTCGGTCTGCCCGGTCGCGGCGGTGCGCGTCCGCCCGGTCGGCGACGTCGCCCCGCACGCGGCGAACCCGTAGTAGTAGGTGGTCGCCGGTGCGAGCCCCCCGACGTCCACCCGCACGGTCCAGTCCCGCTCGCTGCAAGCGTCCGTGACACCCTCGCTGCGCACGTCCTGGAGCGCCGGATCGGTGGCGAGCCGCCATCGGACCGGCACGCGGGCGTCGGTCACGGTCACCCGGGACCACAGGACGACGCCGTCGGGCAGCGGGTCCCCGCTGGCCACCCCGTGGCCGAACACGTCGCTGCTCACGGCCGCAGCCTCCAATGCGAGCCCGGTGGCTATGCGGTCGTGCGTCGCGGTGCCGCCGGGCAGCCCCGCCGGTCAGCCGCCCGCGTTCAGGCTCTTCTCGACGATGAGGTGCTTCGTGTCGTCCTCCGACAGGTCGAGGACGAGAGCGAGCTCGCGCGCCACCATGTCGAGGCAACGGTCGAGAAGGCCCTTCTCCGTCAGGGTGAGCGGCTTCCCGGTCCGCCGCTGGTGCCGGCTGAGGTCGCGGATCACCATCGCCGCCTGGTCGAGGTCCTGGGACCTGATCCGCTCCTGCGTGGACGCGTTCCGCTCGGACCATTGCTCGGCGACGTCGGACGGCTCCTCGAGGATGGCGAGGATCGCCTCAGCCTCGTGCTTCGTCGAGAGCTCCCGGATGCCGACCGCCTGCACCGCCGCGGCGGGGACCATGATCGTCAACGACGGCGTCTCGATCGTCAGCTCGAGGTACTCCTCGGGGCCCCTGCCCACGTCCCTGCTGACCATCCCCTCGACCGTGGCCGTCCCGTGCTGCGGGTGCACAACGGTGTCGCCCCTGGCGTAGGTCATCCGAGAATCCGATATTAGAAGGGCAAGCTTTTAAATAAAAGCGGGTAGAATACCTGCTATTCTACCACGGACGCCACTCGAGGGTTGCGGTGTGCGCATTGCCGGAGTCGCGCAGTGTGTCACCGCCGCGGTGCGAGCAGGTCCCCCGTGACGTCGTCGACCGAGGCGGCCCCGCACAGGGCGAACGCGCGAGCGGACTCCTCGACGAAGCCGTCGAGCACCGCGGTGACGCCCTGCACCCCGCCGGCCGCAAGGCCCCACAGGACCGGTCGCCCGACGAGCACCGCCCGCGCGCCGAGGGCCAGGGCCTTCACGACGTCGACGCCGCCCCGCACGCCGCCGTCGACGTAGATCTCGGCCCTCCCGCCGACCGCGGCGACCACGTCGGGCAGGGCGTCGGCGCTGGCGATCGCCGAGTCCAGCTGGCGCCCCCCGTGGTTGGAGACGGCGATCGCGGCCGCGCCCGCAGCGACGCAGGCGGCGGCGTCGTCGCCGCGCACGACGCCCTTCACGACGAGTGGCAGGTCGGCGAGCGAGCGCAGCCACTGGAGGTCGTCGAACGTCAGGGACGGCTCGAGCTCCGCGGCGGCGTACGCCTTCAGTCCCGACCCCTGCACCTGGGGCACCGCCGAGCCGAGGTTCGCCATCTCCATGCCGACCGGAAGCGAGAAGTTGTTGCGCTCGTCGCGGCGGCGGAACCCGAGGACGGGCAGGTCGACGGTGAGCACGAGCGCCCGGTAGCCGGCGGCGACCGCCCGGGCGACGAGCTCCGCGGTCCAGCCGCGGTCCCGGCGGACGTAGAGCTGGAACCACCGTGGCGCGCCGGGGGCCGCCGCCGCGACGGCCTCGAGCGAGACGGTGGCAAGCGTGGAGGCGATCATGAGCGTGCCTGCCGCCGCCGCACCGCGGGCCGTCGCCGCCTCGCCGTCGGGATGGGCGAGCCGCTGGTAGGCCGTGGGGGCGACGATCACCGGCGCGGGGATCTCCGTGCCGAGGACCGTCGTTGCGGTCGTCACCGCACCGACGTCGCGGAGCACCCGGTAGCGCAGGCGCAGCCGGCGCCATGCCGCGACGTTGTCCGCGAGCGTCAGCTCGTCGTCGGCTCCGCCGGCGAAGTAGTCGTAGGCGGCCGGCTCCAGTCGCTCGCGCGCTTGCCGCTCGAGCTCGGCCAGATCCATGCCGCGCCGGCCTCCCCCTGCCCCTCCCGCGCCTTGGTCAGCGGATGACGCGCCCGCGGGCGTCGTCCTCGTAGCGCTCCCACCACTCGGCCACGGCGCGGTAGAACGACGCGAGGCCGTCCGCCGGCACGCTGACCGACGCGTTCACGAACTGGTCCTCGTCGATCTCGATGACGTCGGACTGTGCGTCCATCGTCTCGATCTCTCCCGGGCGGACCCTGCGGATCACTCTTCCCATGATGGCCTCCTCTCGCGGTGACGGGCCGGACGGTACGGGGGGCGGGCCCCCGCCCGCAAGGGCCGCGACTACACTGCCGTGGTGACTGCGTGCCCGGCGTGCGGTGAGCAGAACCCGTCACGAGCCCGGTTCTGTATGGCCTGTGGCAGCCCCCTTCCCGAGCGCCCCGCGCACGCTGAGCAGCGCAAGCCCGTCACGGTCGTGTTCACCGATGTCGTCGACTCGACCGCCATGGGCGAGCAGCTCGACGCCGAGGCGGTGCGCGGGCTCATGCTGCGCTACTTCGACGCGATGGCCGCCGTCGTCGCCCGCCACGGGGGGACCGTCGAGAAGTTCATCGGCGACGCCGTCATGGCGGTCTTCGGCCTGCCGCACGTGCACGAGGACGATGCGGTGCGGGCGGTGCGGGCCGCGGCCGACATGCGGGTGGAGCTCGCGCGGCTGAACGCCGAGCTCGAGCCGGTGTGGGGGCGGACGCTGCGGATCCGCACGGGGGTGAACAGCGGCGAGGTGATGGCCGGCGCACCCGGCCAGGCGACCCTCGTGACCGGCGACGCGGTAAACCTCGCCGCACGCCTCGAGCAGGCGGCGGGGCCCGGCGAGATACTCCTCGGGCCGTCGACGTACCACCTCGTGCGTGACGCCGTCGTCGCGCAGCAGGCGGCGCCGCTGACCCTCAAGGGCAAAGCGCGGCCGGTTGTCCCCTGGCGCCTCGACGCGGTCATCGCCGGGGCGCCCGGCCACGCTCGTCGCTTCGACACGACGTTCGTCGGGCGCGAAGCCGAGTGCGGGCTGCTCGAGTGGGCCTTCCAGCGGGTGTCGCGGGAGCGCACCTGCCACCTCGTGACGGTGCTCGGCGCCGCCGGGGTCGGCAAGTCGCGGCTCGTCGGGGAGTTCCTCGCCCGCGTCGGCGACCGCGCGAAGGTGGTGACCGGCCGCTGCCTGCCCTACGGGGAGGGCATCACCTTCTGGCCGGTGGCCGAGATCGTTCGGCAGGCGATCGGCATCACCGATACGGCGAGTGCCGAGGAGGCGTCCGACCGGCTGCGCGCCGCCCTCGGCCCCGACGACGGGAGCGGCGTCGCCGCACAGCTCGAAGCACTCATCGGGCTCACCGCCCGCCCGTCGGGCGACCCCGCCTGGGCGGTCCGCAAGGGGCTCGAAGCCCTCGCCCGCCGACGGCCGGTCGTCATCGTCCTCGAGGACCTCCACTGGGCCGAGCCGACCCTGCTCGACCTCGTCGAGCACGTCGCTGACTGGTCGCGCGACGCGCCCATCCTCCTCGTCGCCGTGGCCCGGCCCGAGCTGCTCGACCGCAGGGCGGGCTGGAGCGGCGGCAAGGTCAACGCCACCTCCCTGCTGCTCGAGCCCCTGCCGGAGGAGGACGCGCGCAAGCTGCTCGACACGCTGGCCGGCGGCGCCCCGCTCCACGAGTACGTCCGCCGTCGCCTCGTCCGCACCGCCGCCGGCAACCCGCTGTTCCTCGAGGAGCTGCTCGCCATGCTCGTCGACGAGGGGTGGCTCGGCGGTGACGAGCGTGACCGCGCCCGCCTCGAGGAGCTCCCGCTGCCGGGGACGATCCAGGGCCTGCTCGCCGCTCGCCTCGACCGCATCGACCCGCCCGAGCGGGACACCCTGGACCGGGCGTCGGTGGTGGGGGAGGTCTTCGCGCTGGAGACGGCGGCCGCGCTGACCCCGCCGGGCGAACGCGACGACGTACCCCGGCGGGTGCGGGGGCTCGTCCGCAAGGAGCTGCTGCGCATCGAGCAGTCGATGGGCGCGGAGGTGTTCGCCTTCCGTCACCTGCTCGTCCGCGACGCGGTGTACACGGCACTGCCGAAGCAGGCGCGCGCGGAGCTGCACGAGCGCGTCGCCGACCTGCTGTCCGCCGCCGCCGGCACGCGCACCGGCGAGTACGACGAGCTCGTCGGCTACCACCTCGAGCAGGCGGTCCGCCACCGGACCGACATCCGCCGTGACGACCCGGCGATCCCCGCCCTCGCCGCCCGGGCGGCACGCCACCTCACGGTCGGGGGCCGTCGCGCGCTCGCCCGCGGCGACATGCCGGCAACGGTGTCGTTGCTCCAACGGGCTGCGGACCTCATGCGAACGGGCGACCCCGATCTGCCGGCGCTCCTCGCCGACCTCGTGCGTGCGCTCACCGAGACGGGGGACACCGCGGGAGCGACGAAAGCGCTCGACGACGCGGCGGCGGCCGCCGAGGCCGGAGGGGATCCTGCGGCGCGCATCCGGGTTGAGCTGTCGCGACTCGAGCTCGCGTCCAACGTCGACCTGTCGGGCTGGGCCGACGCGGCGAGCGCGGAGGTTGAGCGGGTGATCCCCATGCTCACCGCGCACGGCGACGACCTCGGCCTCGCGCAGGCCTGGGGCCTGCTGGGGGAGGTGCGCTACCTGCGCGGGCAGATCGCCGCGAGCGAGGAGGCGTTCCGGCGCCACGGCGAGCACGGGCGCCGGGCGGGCGGGCTGCGGGAGGAGGCCGAGACCGCCGCAGGGCTCGCCTGGACCGCCGTCGACGGCCCCACGGGGGTAGCCGAGGCGATTCGCCGCTGCGAGGACACGCTGCGCCGCTTCGCGGGACACCGTGCGGTCGAGGCGCGGGTGTGGCGGGCGCTCGCCCTCCTCCGGGCCATGCGCGGGGAGTTCCCCGCGGCCCGGTCACTCGTCGCGCGCAGCCGGGAGGCGTTCACCGACCTCGGCCAGCGCTACTGGCTCGCGGCCACCGACGAGGTCGCCGGCCGCGTGGCCTGGCTGGCCGGCGACCGGGGCGGGGCGGAACGGGCCTTCCGGGCGGCAATCGAACAGTTCGAGGACATCGGCGACGCGACGTACCTGCCGATGGCGCTCGCGGGTCTGTCGATCGCGCTCGACGACGACGCGGCCGAGGAGGCCGGTCGTCTCGCCGACCGCAGCCGGGCGGCCGCCGAGCCCGACGACGTGATGGCCGCGACGCTGTGGCGCCTCGCCGACGCGCACCGCCATCGCCGAGCCGGCGACCTCGCCCCCGCCGCGCAGGCGGCGGCGAGCGCGGTCGGCCTGGTCGCCGGTACGGACCTGTTGAACCTCCAGGGGGACGCCCTCTGGCTGCTCGGGTCGCTGCGGGCACGCGCCGGCGCCGACAGGGCAGTCGCGCGCGACAGCCTCGCGCAGGCCCTAGACCGCTACGAGCGCAAAGGCAACCTGGTGGCGGCCGATCGGGTACGGGACGACCTCGCCGCCCTGTGACGGGACGGCGGGGCTAGGCTTGCCGGCGTGCCGACCCGACTGGACGCCGTGGTGGTTGATGCCGCCGACCCCCCACGCCTGGCGGCGTTCTGGGCGCGCGCGCTCGGCTGGGCGGTGACGCACGACGCTCCCGAGGAGGCAAGCGTCGGTGTCACCGATGCGCCGGCGTGGGGCGACGGCGGCGCGCCGGCGGTCGTCTTCACGCGGGTCGAGGAACCGAAGAGCGTCAAGAACCGCGTGCACCTCGAGCTCGCCTCCGGAAACCGCGCGGACCAGCTCGCCACGGTCTCGCGCCTTCTCGACCTCGGCGCGAGCCGGGCCGACATCGGCCAGGAGGAGGCGCCGTGGGTGGTGCTCGCCGACCCGGAGGGCAACGAGTTCTGCGTCCTCGACGCGCGGGAGACCCACCGCGACGTGGGCCCGCTGGCGGCGGTCGTCGTCGACTGCGCCGACTCGGTCGACCTCGCGAACTTCTGGATGCGTGCGACCGGCTGGCCGGTCCTGCGCTACAGCGAGCGCTTCGCCGCCCTGCGCCACCCGAGCGCATCCACGACGTGGTGGGAGCTCATCGAGGTGCCCGAGCCGAAGACGGGCAGGAACCGGCTCCGCCCCGATCTCGCCCCACGTCCCGGCAGCGACGTCCCGACGGAGGTCGCCCGGCTCGAGAGGCTCGGGGCCCGCCACCTCGACGACGGACGGGGCGGCGGGTCGTCGGTCGCGATGGCCGACCCCGAGGGCAACGAGTTCTGCGTCCGCCCGCCCCGGCGACGACCGCACGCACCTACCGGCCGACGTAGGTGAAGCCCGCCCACCAGTAGGGGGCGCGCTCGCGTTGGGCCCCGCCGGTCCCCCCGGGTCCTGCGACGCCGTCGTCCTCGTCACCGGCAAGGGGTGCGAGCACGTCGCGCGCGGCCGCCGGGTCCTCCACGGCCGCGGCGATGCGCCGGAACTCGGCAGCTTCGCCGTCGCGGTCGAGGCCGCGGACGTGCGCCTGCGCGCGCTTCAGGGCGACGGGCGCCGGGACGCCGGCGCGCAGCCGACGGTGGAACTGGGCCATGAGCACGCAGGTGCTGCGGTCGGGCACCGGCCAGAGGCTCACCACCACGCCCCGCGCTCCCGCCGCGAGCAGGCCGCGGGTCATGCCGTGCACGTCCCCGCCCGCCGTCGCCCGGCCCCGGCCGGAGTCGCAGGCGCTCAGCACGACGAGGTCCGCGTCGAGGCGGAGGCCCATGAGCTCGTAGACGCTCAAAGCCTGGCCGTCGGCGAGGAGCACGCACGTGAGCAGCGGGGCCTCGTCGGACAGCTGCCCGTGAGCGGCGAGGTGCACGACGGGGTAAGAGCCGATGACCTCCCGGACCGCCGGCTCGGTCGCCGCCCCGCCGACGAGCAGCCGGGCGTCGGGGAACAGGGCAGCGACGAACGCCGCCTCCACGGCCGCGGCCGGTAGCGGCTTCGCCGGTCCGGCGGCCTGACCCGGCAGCTCCTGCCAGGCGGCGCCGGCGGGGTCCCCGACGCACAGCGCCCGGTCGGCAGGCCCGCCTTCGGGGGTGGGGAGGAAGCGCAGGCTGCTCGCGCTCGGCAGGTACGAGACCGCGTGCGTGGCCGCCAGCGGCCGCCCGTGCCACGGCAGCGCGTGGAACGGCATGGCGTGGGTTGCCGTGGCCGGCACGACGATCACCCGGTCGGTGGCCGCGAGCACGCCGGCGAACGGATCGAGCAGCATGTGCGCCAGCCCTGCCCCGCGCCGTTCCCAGGCGCCTCCCTCGACGCAGGCGCGGGTGAAGCCGCGGACGTCCCGGGCGAGGTCGGCGGCGCGCACGGTGCCGTGGCTGGTGGCGGCGAGGCCCTCGCCGGTCACCGCCCATGCGAGGAGGTCCTCGTCGACGTGGTGGTAGGCGAGCAGGGCGACCCCGGCAGGCAGCGCGGCGCGCACGTCGTCGAGGCCGGCCACGGCCTCGGGGACCGCCACGGCCTGGGCGAACGCGGGGTCGGCGCTCTCGAGGTCGGCCTCCCGGCGCGCGACGTCCTCCTCCGCGGCTGCGGCGCGCTCCCGCAGGGCGGCGAGCCGGTCGGGGTCGGGCAAGGCCGAGGACTGTTCGGTCGCGAGCAGGCCGTGGAGCAGCGCGAGCTCCGCGTTGGCCTGGTGCCAGGCGCGCACCGCCGCGCGTTCTCCGGGTGCCGCCCGGGCCAACGCCGCGCCGGCGCGGAGGAGGTCGAGCAGGCCGCGGGCGCGCCCCCGCTCGGCGGAGACGAACGCGCGGGCCCCGAGCTCCGCCGCCTGCGCCTCACGACCGGCCGCGGCGGCGGCCTCGCTCATCCGCAGGGCGGTGCGGGCGGCCGCGAGGTACACCGCCGCCGCGCCGCTCGTACCGCTGAGGGCGGTCTTCAGCTCGTCGCGGCGCAGACGCTCTCGGCGGCTCTCCAGCTCGGCGACGGCGAGGCCGTGCAGCTCGAGCGCGCGGGTGAGGTCCCCGACGCCCTCACAGGCCGCGCCGTGGTCGCTCAGCAGCTCCCACGGCCGTTCGAGCCGGGTCCACCACCGCGGGCCGGCGCTCCGTTCGAGCGCGGTGAAGTGGCGGATCGCCGCGGGGAAGTCACGGACGCGGCGGAAGAAGGCGCCCGCCTGCTCGTGGATGCGCTGCTCGGCGAGCTCGCGTTCGCCCTTCAGCGGGCCGATGCGCGTCAGGACGCGGCCGAGCAGTCCGGTCGGCGGCGCGGAGACGCGGTCGATGTAGCGCTGGAAGGCGCCGGCGGCCTCCGCGTCGCGCCGCCAGTGCGCGAGCACGAGGGCTTCGAGGAAGTCGCCGTCGGGGGTGTCGGGGTCACGCGCGGCCGCGAGTGCCGTGCCCAGGCCCGCCTCCACCGCCTCGTCCTCCCCCGACTCGCGTGCTTCCTCCGCGCGGTACAGCGGGACGAGCACGCGGGCCTGGGCGAGGATGCCGGCGGTGGCGGCGAGGAGCATCCCCTCCACCCGGTCGTCCCCGCCGGCCTCGGGCAGCCGTGCGGCCTGGGCGCGCAGCCGCTCCGCCGCACGGCCCATCCCGTCAGGGTCGCGCTTCGCGAGCTGCATCGCGTAGAGGTTCTGTGCGAGTGTCACCGCCCGCAGACGGTTGTCCTCGGCGACCACCGGCCGGGCGTCGAGGTCGGTGGTGAGCAGGTCCAGGGCCTCCTCGTAGGACGCCTGCGCGCCCTCGGCGTCGCCGAGGACCTGACGGACCCTGCCCGCGTCGACGATGCTCTGGACCTCGTCGGTCACCGCACCGAGGGCGGCGAAGAGCGCGCGGGCGAGGCGGTGGGCGGCGAGCGCACGCTCGGCGTCGGCGTGGTGCTGCAGCCACCGCCGGCCGCTGCGCGAGCACAGCAGCCCGAGCCCGAGCGCGTAGCTGAAGCTGCCCGACCCGCGACCCCACGCGCCGGCCTCCTCGACGGCGGCGGTGCCGGCCGCCAGCCGGCCCGCGGCGACGCCGGCGAGCGCCTCGTGGACCCGCGCGAGCCACGTCCCCCAGCCGTCCCCGCACGCCTCGAACGTCGTGGCCGCCTGCGCCGCCTCCTGCACTGCGCGCGCCTGGTCCCCGGCCATTCCGGCGAGATAGCTCCGTCGCAGCGCGACCGCGGCGACGCCCCGGACCGAGCCGGCGTCGCGGAACGCCGCCTCCGCGTCGGCGTAGGCGGCGGCCGCCCGGTCCGCGTCGAGGCCGGCGAGGTCGCCCTCCCTCGCCTCGAGCGCCCATTCGAGGGCGCTCGACTCCGTGGCGCTGGCCATCATCGTGAGGTTGCGCGTCACCGGGCTCGTCGCCGGCGCTGCCCGCCAGTCGCCGCGCGCGAGGTGACAGGCCGCGAGCCCGACGGCATCACCGGCGGCCCCGTAGCCCGCTGCCGCGTCGCGCAGCGAGGCCGCAGCTTGCTCGGGCCGGCGTGCGCGGCGCGCGAGGTCGGCTGCGGCGAGGTCGGCGTAGGCGCGCAGCGCGGGTTCGCCTGCCTCGCGCGGGGGGACGAGCACCGCGACGGCGTCCTCGAGCTGCCGGGCGACGTCGGGCGGTTCGAGCCGGGCGGCGGCGTAGTCGACGATGAGCCGCGCCGAGCGCAGCGCGCACAGCACGCCGCCGACCGTCCGGACCTCGTCGCGCACCGCGGGGTCGTCGAGGTCGCGGGCGCGCGCCGCCCAGTCGGCGCGTCGCTCGACGGGAGACGGCCCGGCCTCCCACCGCGCGGCGACCTCCGTGGCCCCGGCTCCGCCCCCGCCGGGGAAGGCGTTCCAGCGCAGGTGGGTGGCCAGACGGTGGTACGCGGCAGCGCGCACCTGCCGGACCGGGTCGTCCGCATCGGCGACGATCTCCTCGAAGAGAACCGCCGCGCGTGCCGGCTGGCCGCCGACGAGCGCGGAGACACCCGCCGTCAGCGGCGGATCGCCGTCCGTGCGGGCGAGCAGGTACGCGACGATCGGGGTCTCGAGGGGCATCGACCTGCCAGGGTAGGCGACGGCGGTTTTCGGCGGTGCTGAGCGGCTGTGTAGCCTTGCGCACCGCACAGGCGCGCGTCACCGCCGCCAGCCCGCAGGCCCCGACGAAGGACGTGCACACCATGGGCGAGCTCGCCGACCTCACCGGACAGGGCACGGGTCGAGCCCGCGCCCGGCGTTCCTGCCTCTCCGTCCCCGGCAGCTCACCGAAGATGCTCGCGAAGGCTCCGACGCTGCTCGCCGACGAGGTCTTCTGCGACCTCGAGGACTCCGTCGCGCCCGGCGAGAAGGCCGCCGCCCGGAGCAACGTCGTCGAGGCGCTGCGCACCAACGACTGGGGCGACAAGACCGTCGTCGTGCGGATCAACGCGGTCGATACGCCGTGGGCCTACCGCGACGTCATCGAGGTCGTCGAGCAGGCCGGCGAGCACCTCGACTGCGTCATGATCCCCAAGGTGCAGGCCCCGGGCGACGTGGAGTTCGTCGACAACCTCCTGCGCATGATCGAGGAGACCAAGGGGTTGGAGCACCGCATCGGCATCGAGGCGCAGATCGAGAACGGCCCGGGCCTCACCCTCATCGACGAGATCGCCCACGCGTCGGACCGCCTGGAGACGCTCATCTTCGGGCCCGGCGACATGGCGGCGGCGATGGGCATGCCGAGCCTGACGGTCGGCGAGATCATCGACGACTACCCCGGCGACCACTGGCACTGGGTGCACATGCGCATACTCGTCGCCGCCCGCACCGCGGGTCTGCAGGCCATCGACGGCCCGTACGCGAGGATCCGCGACCTCGCTGGGTTCCGGACGGTGGCCCGGCGCACGCAGATCCTCGGCTACGACGGCAAGTGGGTCATCCACCCGGGGCAGATCGACATCGCCAACGAGCTGTACGCGCCGGGCCAGGAGGCCTACGAGCGGGCCGAGGACATCCTCGCCGCGTACGAGCGGGCAACCCGCGGCGACCGGCTCGGCGCGGTGATGTACGGCGACGAGATGATCGATGAGGCCAGCCGGAAGATGGCCGAGGTGACCGCCCTGCGCGGCCGCGCCGCCGGGATGGCGTTCCGCCCGGCGGCGCAGCGGGACGAGGGGGCTACTTCTTCGGGTTGACGCGGCCCACGATGCCCTTGAGCTGCTGGGTCAACCGCTGCTGCTCGCTCATCTTCGCGTTCACGACGAGCGTCGCGCCGGTCAGGGCCGGCACCGCCCACTGCAGGGCGTTCAGCTGCTTCTGGGCCTTCGCCACCTCGCCGTTCGTGCCGGGGGCGGGGTGCGTCGCGTCCTCGACCGGCAGCCCCTCCGACGCCGTGCCGGAGCCGTTCTCGGCCGCCTGCAGCGCCTCGGTCGCCTCCGCGTCCATGACCTTCTGGCCGAGTACGCGCGAGTACGCCGTCGCGCCGAGCGCCGCGGTGGTCAGGCCGAGCTTCACCGCGGTTGCGGTGCCCACGCCGCGCTGGGCCCCGAGGCGCGACTTGTTCGTCCGGGTGATCTGCAGGGCCCCGACAAGGTGGGCGAGGATTGCGAGGGCGTTGACCGGCGTCCACCGCCCCCACCCGGCGTTCGCGACGCGGGTCCGGTCGCGGTAGTCGCTCACCTCCTGGGAGGCGCCGTTGAGGCCGACGGCCCCCATGAGGGAGCCCCCGAACCAGGCGGCGAGGCCGGCGTCGTGGAGGGTGCGGGCTACGGTGGTCTGCTCAGTCATCTGGAATCCTGTCGGTCGGAAGGCCGGGCGGCGACATTCTCCGTCTTCCCCGCTGGGTGGTGCGCTAACCCGCCGGGCTACGGTGACGACGTCGGTGGGGTGGGCGCCGCACACCGGGCAGGTGGACGCCGGCGACGACAGCTCCGGCGGGCCCTCGCAGCAGTTGCTCCGCGCCGGGCGAGGCGCTGCTAGCCGCCCGCCGCTGCGAGCAGTCCCCGGGCGACGACCCGAAGCGCCAGGACCTCGTCGGCGCCCTCGAAGATGGACAGCACCCGGGCGTCGACGAAGTACCGGCTGACCGGGTACTCCTCGGCGTAGCCCATCCCGCCGTGCAGCTGCTGGGCCTCGCGGGTCAGCCACTCGGCGGACAGGCAGGACAGCGACTTGACCATGCTCGCCTCGAGTTGGCCGTCGGATGGGCCCCCCGCAGCCGACCTCCCGCCCGACCCGAGCAGCTGGGCGGTCCGGTAGGTGAAGCGGCGGCATCCGGCGATGAGCCACGCCATGCGCGCGAGCTTGGTCCGGGTCAGCTGGTAGCTGGCGAGGGCAACGCCGAAGACGTGGCGGGCGTTCGCGTAGGCGACGGCCGCGTCGAAGGCCGCCTGCATGACCCCGAGGGCCCGAGCCGCGGTCTGCAGCCGGCCGTTGGCGAACGCGTCCATCTGCAGGTAGAAGCCGCGCCCGAGGCCGTCGTCGCCGCCGACGAGGTTGGCTGCCGGTATCCGGTAGTCCTCGAAGCTCATCTCGAAGCTGTGCATGCCCCGGTACCCGATCGTGCTGATCGCGCGGGCCTGGAGCGTCCCACCGTCCTGCCCCTCGTGGCGGAACTCGTGCCCCGGGTACGGGGGCTTCTCGACGACGAACAGCGACAGCCCCCGGTGTCCGTCCTCGGGCCGGCCGGTGCGGGCGAGGAGCATCACGAGGTCGGCGCGCCCGGCGAAGGTGCACCAGGTCTTCGTCCCGCTCACGACGTAGCTGTCGCCGTCGCGGACGGCGGCGACCTCCAGTCCGGCGACGTCCGAGCCGTGATCGGGCTCGGTGACCGCCACCGCGCACATGAGCTCACCGGAGGCGATTCCCGGCAGCCAGCGTTGGCGCTGCTCCTCGGTGCCGCCGCGCACGAGCGCCCGCGCGAGGATCTCCGGGCGGGTGATGAGGCTGCCGGCCACCCCGATGGAGCCGCGGGAGAGCTCCTCGGTCACGAGCACCATCGCCATGAGGTCGTCCTCGGACTCCCCGCCCTCGGCGAATCCGCCGTAGCGTTCCGGGATCGACAGGCCGAACGCGCCCATGCCGGCGAGGTCGCTGATGATGGCCTCCGGCACGTCCTCGTCGCCGCGGTGGACGCGCTCCGCCACGGGTACGACCTTCGCCGCCGCGTAGTCGCGGAACGTCCGCCGGACGAGCTCACGCTCCTCGTCGAGGTGGCGCGGCAGCTCGGGGCTCGTGAGCACCCGCTCCGCGACCGCCTCGGCAAGCGCCGGGGAACGCGCGGCCTCCAGGGCCTCCGAGGCCGTGGCGTCGCGCCACCCGGCAGGCCCGACGCCCCAGTCCGCCTCACGCCCGGTCAGGCGGCCCGCGAGGTTGACGGCGACGTCGCCGGCGAAGCCGACGGTCAGTGCGGCCTCGAGGTCGCCGAGACGGCCGTAGCCGAGCATCTCCTCCGCGGCGGCAACCTGGCCGGCGGTGGTCGCGAGGTCGTAGGCGAGCGCCTGGGCGCCGTCGAGCCGGCGCGTGTCCACCCGGCCGTCGCGGACGCAACCGGCGGCGAGCTCGCGCGTCGCGCCGTCGACGACCGCCCGGCATGCCGCGACGAGTCTTCGCGCCTGGTCTGTGCTGACGTCCAAGGAGGCCCCTCCGCCACGGCGCCGCTCCACGAGCGCGCGGGATTGCAGCCCGGTCGCTCGCTAGGGTAGGCGGACCATGGAGTTCCCGGAGCTCGCCGCGTTCGAGGAGGAGGCACGCGGGGTCGAGGAGACGCTCGAAGGCGTGCCCGCCGAGGCCTGGGGCCGTCCGGCGCTCGGCGAGTGGACGGTCGCCGAGCTCGTCGCGCACCTCGTCCGCGCCGCTACCCGCGTCGCCGTCTACCTCGACGTCGAAGTCGACGCCGAAGAGCCGGCCGTCGACCGGGTGGGCTACTGTCGGTTCGATTTCACCACCGAGGCCGCGGCCATCGCCGCCCGGGCCCGGCAGGAGGCGCACGGCGTCGAACCGGGGGAGCTCGTCGCCCGCTTCCGTGACGGCTGGCGGACGTCCGCGGGGCGGGGGGGAGGCCTCACCCCCGACCACCTGATCGCCACACCCCGCGGGCCCATGTGCCTCGACGAGTACCTGGCCACACGGGTGCTCGAGCTCGTGGTGCATCACGGCGACCTGCGCGTCGCCCTCGACCTCGCTCCGGCGCCGGCGCCCGAGCCCGCGCGCATGACCCAGCGGCTGCTCGAGTCGCTGCTCGGCGGACCGATGCCGCGCAACCTCGGCCGGGACCGGTTCATCCGCGCCGCCACCGGTCGCGTGGCCATCGACGACCCCCGCTTCCCGGTGCTGCGGTAGCGTCATCCCTCGCCCGGCGAAAGGACCCGAGCTCATGCGGTTCGGTCGGTACTTCGAGGAGTTCGAGGTCGGCGACGTCTACGAGCACTGGCCCGGCAAGACCATCACCGAGTACGACGATCACCTGTTCTGCGCGATCACCTACAACCAGCATCCGCTGCACTCCGACCGCAACTACGCCGAAACCTCGACGCAGTTCGGCCGGAACGTCGTGGTCGGCAACCTCGTGTACTCGCTCGTGCTCGGCCAGAGCGTCCCCGACGTGAGCGGCAAGGCGATCGCGAACCTCGAGGTGTCGTCGCTGCGGCACGCCAACCCCACCTTCCACGGCGACACGATCTACTCCGAGACGCGGGTGCTCGACACGAAGGCGTCACGGTCCAAGCCCGACCGCGGGGTCGTCACCGTGGAGACGATCGGCTACAAGCAGGACGGCACGGTGGTGTGCGAGTTCACCCGGAAGGTGCTCGTCCCCCGGCGCCCCGCGGACGGCCCCGAGCATCCCGGCCGCCCGGAGCCGTTGCGCGACGTCTGATGGGCCGCTACCGCTTCGCCACTCGAGCGCCGATGTGGCGGCATGCGAAGCCCCCACGCTTGGGGGGGAAGCGCGGGGGTTCGCAGTGGTGGAGCTTGGTCACCATATTGGGGCCCTGCGCCGCCGCCCCGTTGGAGATCGATCGTCCGACGACTTTACCCACGGGAGGGTCGGGTCATGCATGGTCGCGCGGCTGCAGGCCGACGTTGAGGCTGCCGGATCGGAAGCCGGCGAGGTCGAGCGTCGCGTAGCGCCAGCCGAGCTCGTGGAGCAGGGCCGCGAGCTCGTCGGCGAGCATCGCGGTCGGCTCCAGCAGGTGGCGGTCCACCTCGACGCGGGCGACCTCGCCGTGGTCACGGACCCGCAGGTTGGCGTGCGCGCCGAGGCGGGAGCGCAGCCAGGCCTCGGCCCGCTCGATGCGCGACAGCCGCCCGGGCGTGACCTGCAGCCCGTAGACCACCCGGCTCGCCAGGCACGCCGCCGCGGGCTTGTCCCACGTCGGCAGGCCCCGGCGCCGCGACAGCTCGCGCACGTCGTCCTTGCCGAGGCCGGCGTCGGCCAGCGGGGTGGCGACCCCGCGGTCCCTGGCAGCGCGCTGGCCGGGCCGGTGGTCGCCGAGGTCGTCGGTGACCGTGCCCACGGCGATCGTGGCTTCCGCAAAGCGCGCGGCGAGCGGCTCGAGGACGTCGAACAGCGCGCTCTTGCAGTGGAAGCAGCGGTCAGGGTCGTTGCGGCGGTACTCGGGGCGGTCGGCCTCGTCGGTGACCACCTCGACGTGGCGCACGCCGAGGCGCGCGGCGAGCGCAGCCGCATCGGCGCGCTCGCCGGCCGGCAGCGACGGGCTCACCGCCGTCGCGGCGAGCGCCCGCTCGCCGAGCACTTCGACGGCCACCGCGAGCAGGTACGACGAGTCGACGCCGCCCGAGTAGGCCACGACCAGCGCCCGGTGACCAGCGAGGATCCCGGCGAGGGTCCGCTCGCGCTCCTCGAGCAGGCTGTCCATGGCCGGATTGTGCCAGGGCTCGGGCGCCGCAGCGCCGCGGGCGTTCAGCCCCCGGCCACCGCCGGGATGATCGACACGGTCGCGCCGTCGGGGACGGCGGTGGCGAGCCCGTCGACGAAGCGGATGTCCTCGTCGTCGACGAAGACGTTCACGAATCGGCGGATGTTGCCGTCGCTGTCGAGGATCCGCCCCGCCAGCCCGGGGTGGGCGGCGTCGAGCGCCTTGACGACCTCCGCGACGGTCTGTCCCTCGACGGTGACCGTTGCCTGGTCACCGGTCAGGGACCGCAGCGGGGTGGGGATGCGGACGGTGGCGGTCACTGGGTGCTCTCCTGTTGCCGTTGCAGTGCGGTCTTGAAGTCGGCGAGGCCAGGAGCGACGGTGAACGTCGGCTCGAGGCGGCCGGCGACCGCGTCGAGCGTCTTCAGGCCCAGTCCGCTCACGACCGCGACGGTGCGCTCCTCCGGGTCGATGCGTCCGGACTCCGCGAGCTTCTTCGTCACGGCGATCGTGACACCGCCGGCCGTCTCGGCGAAGATGCCCTCGGTGCGGGCGAGCAGGCCCATGGCGTCGGCGAGCTCCACGTCGGTGACGTGCTCCATGGTTCCGCCGGTGCGACTCACCGCGTCGAGCGCGTAGTAGCCGTCGGCCGGGTTGCCGATCGCGAGCGACTTCGCGATGGTGTCGGGCTTCACCGGGCGGACCGCTCCCGAGCCGTCCTTGTAGGCGGTGACGATCGGGGCGCAGCCCTCGGGCTGTGCGCCGCTGATCCGCACCGGCGTGTCGGTGACGAGCTCCAGGGAGACGAGCTCGCTGAACGCCTTGTCGATCTTCACGAGCATCGACCCTGACGCCATCGGTGCGACGACGTGGTCGGGCAGCGACCACCCGAGCTGCTCGGCGATCTCGAACCCGAGCGTCTTCGAGCCCTCCGCGTAGTAGGGACGCACGTTCACGTTGACGAACGCCCACCCGAACTCACCCGCCACCTCCGCGCACAGCCGGTTGACGTCGTCGTAGTTGCCGTCGATGGCGACGAGGTTCGGCCCGTACACGGCGGTCGTGAGAATCTTCGCCTGCTCGAGGTCGGAGGGCACGAAGACGTACGCCTCCATGCCTGCGCGGGCGGCGTGCGCCGCGACGGAGTGCGCGAGGTTGCCGGTCGACGCGCACGCAGCGGTCGTGAAGCCGAGCTGGAGAGCCGCGCTCAGCGCGACGCTGACCACCCGGTCCTTGAAGCTGAACGACGGGTTGACCGTGTCGTTCTTCAGCCACAGGTCGCGCAGGCCGAGCGCCGCCCCGAGCCGGGGCGCGCGCACGAGCGGCGTCCAGCCGGCACCGAGGTCGACGCGATTGTGCTCCGTCGACCCGGCCAGGACCGGCAGGAGGTCGGCGTAGCGCCAGATGCTGTCGGGACCGGTCTGGATCGCCTTGCGGGTCACGGCGCCGCGCATGGCGTCGTAGTCGTAGACCACTTCGAGGGGGCCGAAGCAGAACTCGCAGACGTGGACGGCGGCGAGGTCCACCTCGGTGCCGCACTCGCGGCACTTGAGGCCCAGCACATAGCTCACTTTTGCGCTCCTGCTCCCGCGACAGCGGTGCCCCGATGTGCAGAAACCCTCCCGCTCGGGAGGGCTGTCGCGGTGATCCAACCATCTTCCCCCCGATAGGGGCCGGAGTTCGCACCTTCGCCAGGTGGCGTGGTTGCGGAGGCTTCGTCGGGCCGGTCCCTCGACCTCTCTTGATGGTGATATGCAGTTGTATCCCCCCACCCTGACAGGGCGCGCCATTCGGCGCAAGCCACCGGTGGCGTCGCCGCCGGCCCGGCCGCGTTTTGGGTGCGGATGTTCCACCTTGGCATGCTCGCAGGGTGAGCCTCGCCGCCGATCTCGCGCGCCACCTCGCCGGCCTGCCGCCGGTGGAGGTCCTCTACACCGACCTCGACGGGACGTTGCTCGGCCCCGAGGGGTCGCTGCTGACCGCCTCGGACGGGCGACCGTCGGTGCGCGGCGCCCGCGCCCTCGTCGACGCCGCGACGGCGGGCATCACCGTCGTGCCGGTAAGCGGCAGACGACGTCGCCAGCTCGCCAACGACGCGAGGTTGATGGGCCTGCGCGACTACATCGCCGAGGCGGGCGGCACGGTGGTGCGCGGCGGGGAGGTCACCTACGAGTGGGGTTCGTGCCCCCGCGACCTCGCGGCCAACCCCCACGACGCGCTGGAGGCGGCGGGCGCGGTCGAGGCCCTGCTCACCGCGTTCGCGGGCCGGCTGCGCCACTACGCGCCGTGGCACCTCGACCGGGAGGGCGGCCATCTGCTGCACGGCCTCGTCGACGTCGACGAGGCGAACGCCGTCCTCGCCGAGGCAGGGTGCCGGTGGGCCTACCTCGTCGACAACGGGGCCACGGGCGGGTGGCCCGGTCGGCGGGTCCGCGCGTACCACCTCCTGCCCCGGGGGGTCGGCAAGGCGACGGCGGTCGCTGACGACCTCGCCGCTCGCGGCCTGGACGCGACGCGGGCGGCGGCCTGCGGGGACTCCCTCGAGGACCTCACGATCGCCCGCGCGGTCGGGACGTACTTCCTCGTCGCAAACGGCCATGGCGACATCGGCGAGCGCGTCTTCCGGATGCCCGGCGCCATGGGCGAGGGCTTCGCCGACGCCGTCGAGGCCCTCCTCGCCGCTCGCCGGTGAGCGGCCCTACGGCCGCCAGGTGTACATCTCGTCGAGGAGGCCGCGGACGTCGCGGGCGCCCTGGCCGGCGCCGACCTCGCCCTGCAGCCGGTCGAGGTTGCGCTCGGTCGGCGCGAAGGACCACACGAGCGCGGCCGTGGCGATGACGCCGATGAGGATCGCGAGCGCCGGGTAGGGCCGGACGAACAGCGCGAAGAGGAAGGCGAGGAAGCCGGGCAGCTGCGCGGTCGCGATCTGCTGGAGGAAGCGCTCCCTGTAGCCGGCGGCGACGTCCTGCGCCGAGCCCGTTCGCCCGGAGTCGCGCCGCTGCAGCCGGCGGGTCCAGAACGCCGCGGCCGCGGTGGCGAGGATGACGACGAGCAGCCACACCCACTGCGCGGACGGGCGCAGGATCGGCCCCGCGGCGGTCACCGTCGCGGGGAACACGAGGATCACCCACCCGAAGGCGGCCGCCCCCGACACCATCCGCAACGCTTGCAGACCCGACACCGCGCGCTCCCCATCCCTCTTGCCACCTGGGCTTTCCGCGACATCGTACCGGACGCCCCGGGGGGCGGATGGTGGCCAACCGGGAGCGCCCTGAGATCACGGCGCTCGAGCCGCGAGCGGTAGCGCCCGGGAATCACGGCCGCCAGTCGGCGCCGAGGACGACGTGGAGGTGCACCTCCTCGGACAGCCCGGAGTTCGGGCGCCGCTCGACGACGCGCGGGTCGCGGGCCTGCAGGGCGCGAGCGGCGTCCTCGTGGCCGGCGCTGAAGAGCACCGTCGTGGTGGCGTAGTCGGTCCGCGCGGGGTTGGTGGCGACGACGGTGTAGCCGAGGTCCTCGAGCGTCGCGACGAGCAGTTCGAGGTGGGGTGAGCCGCCGACCCCGT
The DNA here is from genome assembly GCA_035540635.1 of Egibacteraceae bacterium. Taxonomy (NCBI): domain Bacteria; kingdom Bacillati; phylum Actinomycetota; class Nitriliruptoria; order Egibacterales; family Egibacteraceae; species Egibacteraceae bacterium. Next base: position 29,613 of record DATLGH010000101.1, read on the forward strand.
CGAGGACCTGGACGGTGGTCTCCTCAGGCGGGGGCGCGGCGGCGAGGACGTCGGCGTCGGGCGCCGGCGACTCGGGCTCGGGCTCGGGCTCGGCACGCGGAGTGTCCGGGTTGCCCTCGGCCGTGGGCTCGCGATCGCTCGCCGGGGGGGGCGTCGCGTCAGCCTGTCCGGGCAGCGTGGGGTCGGGTGCGGGGGCGGTTTCGTCGTCGTCGCTGCCTGGTGGGCCGAGCACGACCGGCCCGTCCGCGGAACGGCGGTCGACGTCGATGCTCGCCAGGGCGGCGAAGACGCCGGCCACGAGGGCGAGGGCCCCGAGTGCCCGCAGGCCGGCCATTGCGAGCGAGCGCCAGAAGTGGCGGGCGTCCGGGTCGGCGTGTCGCCCCATGCGCGAAGAATCCAGCCTGACCGTTACTGACCGGGGCGCTCACCGAGCGCGCCCTTGCCGCGCCGGCGGCTGCGCTCCTCGTGGCGCCGGCGCAGCCGCTTGACCGTGAGCGGGTCGTAGGCGAGCGCTGCGGGCGTGGCGAGCAGCCGGTTCAGCAGCTGGTAGTAGCGCGCGGGGGTGATTCCGAAGGCGGCGCGGATCGCGGTGCCCTTGCGGCCTGCGTGGGCGGCCCAGTCACGCTCGAAGTCGAGCAGCGCGCGTTCCCGCTCGCCCAGGCCGGTCGGCGGTCTCATCCCTGCGGACGCTCCTCGGTCGGTTCCATGGGTCGAGTGTAGGCAGCGTGTGGCCGCACCCGAAGGAGGCGCTGCGCCCGCGGCCGTTGTCCGGGCCGTCGCCCCGGGCGCTGGAGCCCGGTGCGGGTGAGACGCTTGGGTGACCGCCACGGCCGCCCCGCTACCCTTTGCCTTGCCGCCGGGGTAGCTCAGCGAGGTAGAGCAGCGCTCTTGTAAAGCGAAGGTCAGGGGTTCGAATCCCCTCCCCGGCTCTCGCGCTGACCAGCGGTTTTCCTCTCGAGCGGTCCTTCGAGGCTCTAACTGGAGCCCTGCAGACCCGCTTCTTGACGGGCTGGTGACGGGACTCCCCCGTTCGGCCGGTCTTGACGGGCCCTCCGACGCCTGCGCGGACGTCACCAGAGCGGGTGGTCGGTGATGGCCGGGGGAGCTCGCAGACTGCCCCGGAGCCGCGCGAGGCCCGCGACGTGATGGCGTTCGGCAGGCGCTGGTGTCGCTGGACCATGCCAACGCCGAATACCAGGCGCGCCGCGACGCCGACCGTGACCGGCGCCGCACGGTTGACTGCCACAACGTCTACGGCCGATCCGCAAGCGTCCGGGCCACCCCTGACGGACCCTTCTGTGGACAAGCCCCACCGAGCCGCCAGACCACCGGACCCCCCATCCCTCCCAAGCATCGAAGATCCGGGGATATAGGAACCCTTCGGCACGGCGGAACGACCGTCGGGTATCTCACCTGTCGACGCTCGGTCGCCCACCCGGGAACGCCGGTCATCGCGCACCAGCCGGTGCCCGCCAGCCTGCCGCAGAAACTGTCTTCTGTGGCAGAGGGGCTTGACGAAGTCAGCGATCCTCTCTCGGGGGCCAAGTTCGATTCGCGCGACGGCGGTTGATCGGCGGAAAGTGCTGCGGCTGCGTTTCACCGGCTGTGGCCTGCAACGCTGCAACGCCTTGGAGGGCTACCCCACACCAGCGGCGACCTATCTCCCTCAACGAGACGGATCTCGCAGGGCGTGCTTTGACTTCACTCGCCGGCCGCTGACGGGCGCCGCCGAGACGGCGGCAATGTCTCCTCGGCCTCCTGCGAGGCACTGGTCGAAGCGACAGAGGGCTCTTGGGTTGCAGGCTCAGCGGAGAGAGCTGGGCCGCTGCCGTCGGTGGTGGTGCAGGCAGGGGAGAAGCCGCCGTTGCCCCAGATGTTGCCCGACCACTTGTTGGTACCGCAGTCGGGGTTGCGGTCTTCGAGATCGAAGGCAGGACCCCAGCGCCCACCGGCTGGTGAGACGGCGTTGTCGGAGGCGTCGTTGCCGATGATGGTGTTGCGTGCGCTGATGATGCGGATGCCCGACTCGGCGTTGCCGTGGATCTGGTTGCCTTCGACCCGAACCCGGCTGTCTTGAGTTCTGGCGAAGGGCCCCATCTGGACGCCGATCCCGTTGCCGGCCTGGTTGGTGAAGCCGTTGTCCTCGACGAGGTTGTTCAAAATGCTGGCGCCGACGTTGTTGATGTTGGCGATTCCACCCGAGCCGTTGCCGCGAACAGTGTTGTTAGACACGACCGTCCCGATGATCGATCCCGAGTTCTGATCGGCGCCGTTGACGATAATGCCGTGGCCGGCGGGGCCCCTATCGGAGGGTCCGATGCTGCCGGTGACGGTGTTGCCCTCGATGCGGTTTCGGCGCGAGGCGGGGCCCCACACGCCGATGCCGTCGAATATTCCGTTACCCGTGACGGTGTTACCGATGATGCGGTTGGCCGCCGAGTCGAACAGGAAGATTCCGTCGCCCAGCTCGGCGCCGAAGACGGTGTCGGGCCCGACGTTGTCGCGCACCGTCATGTTGGTCACGGTGTTGGCCCGGCCGCCGTAGACGGCGACGCCGGCGTCGAAGTCCGACACGGTGCCGTTGCTGACCGTCACCCCCGTGCGATTGGGGAGCCGGATGCCCGCCTCCTTGCCGTCGCCCGGGTCGGGGAAACCGAAGACGCGGTGCCCGCCCAGGTCGAGGGTGACGTTGTTGGCTCCCACGATGATGCCGTCGCCCACGCACGGGCCGAGATCATGGGTGAGGACGGTGGCCGCAGTGATGGTCTGTCCGCAGCCCTCGGCGGAGATCTTGGTGTAGGCGGTGACTGTGCGGTGTCCGGGGATGGCATCGGGATCGTCAGCGCCGATCATGGCGGTGATGGGGATGATGCCGGCACCCACGGCGTTGGCGGTGATCTGGACGGTGGCCGTACCCCCCGCTTCCACGGTGCCCAGCTGGCAGGACACCGTGCCCTCACTGTGGGCGCAGCTTCCCTGGCTGGCCGTCACGTCGACGAACGACACCTCGGCAGCCGGTTCGGCGGTGAGCGTAACTCCCGTCGCCGTAGCGGGCAGGCCGGAGAGGGTCAGGCCATAGGTGAACGTCTCACCGACCTTGGTGCGGTCGGGTGAGGCGCTGACCCACAGGTACGACGTTTCGATGCGACGGACGCGAAGGTTGTAGCTATCGGCGATGTAGAGGTTGTCGTCGGCGTCGAGGGTGATCCCGATGGGGGAGTGGAGGGCAGCGAACGGCGAGTAGCCGCCGTCGCCGTGAGACCCTTCGATGCTTGTGGTGCCGGCTACTGTGTGGATGATCCCGGCGGCGTCGACCCGGCGGACGGAATGAGGGCTGCCTCCGGTGATAAAGAAATGGGTGCGGCTCGCCTGAAGTGACGTTCGCGTTCGTCCTGTCAACCCGCTCTGAGGGCCGGATCGGGGCAGCCTCCCACTGTTTCGGTCCTCGTCGTGCTCTCCTGACTGTAGTTGGTTTCAACTACAGAAGGGGCGTACGATGGCCTGTATCACTCGACCACCCGACCCATGGGTGCTGCCCGGCACCGTGACCACCTTCCGGCGACGCTGCGGGAAGGCAACCTGCCGCTGCGCCTCGGGGGACCCCCACGAGAGCCCCGCGTTGGTGTTCACCGAGGCCGGACGCACCAAGACGCTGACCCTGACCGAGGCCGAGGTGGCGGAGGTGGCCGCCGCGGTGGCCCGCTATGAGGCCGCCAAAGCCGACCTGGCGCAAGCGGCCGCCGCCGGCGTCGCCGAGCTGCGTGCCCGCCGGGCCGCCCGCCGAGGCCAGTCACGATGAGCGCGCGTGTGGCCGCTGGGGACACCGACGCGTTTGCCGCTTCCCGCGAACGGTTCGCCACGGTGCTTGACTGGCTGGACAGTGCCGACCGGGCGCGTTGGCGCACGCCGAGCTGGAGGAGCGCCTGGACACCACCGGCCGCGAGTTGGTGCGTCAGATGTTTCAGGACCACCTTGACGTGCGCGCCCAGCGCGAGACCCGCGTGGAGGTCACCGACGTGCACGGCGCGACCCACGGCGCTGTGGAGGCCGGCCACGTCCGTGGGCTTCAC
>DATLGH010000102.1 GCA_035540635.1 Egibacteraceae bacterium
GGTGGACCGTGGTTGCGGGCAACCCGCTCCCCCCTGGGGGGCTCGACCTCGGTGCCGACCCCGCCGACCCCACCCAGCGGTTCGGGATCCGGCTCGCGTTGCAGGACGTCGCGGGGATCAGCGACGCGATGATCGAGAGCCTGCTCGCGGGGCGGCCGTTTGCGGACGTCGCCGACCTGCGGCGGCGGGCGGCGCTGTCCGCGCCGGTGGCCGAGGCGCTCGCGCACGTCGGGGCGCTCGACGGCCTGCGCGCACCGGGAGTCACCCGCCGTGACCTGCTCCTGGAGGTGAGCGAGCGCTGGTCGGGGGTCGCGCGGCACCGCCCCACGGATCCGGGCCGTCCCGAGCAGCTCGGGCTGCTCCCGGCGCAGAGCCCGCCGGGACTGGTGGAGTACACCGCCAGCGAGCAGGTCCGCGCGGAGCTGGAGGTGCTCGGACTCGACGCGACCACGCCGGTCATCCACTTCTACGAGGGCCTGCTCGACCGGCTCGGGGTGACGCGGGCGATGGATCTGCTCGACGTGCGCAACCGCCGGCGGGTCCGGGTCGCCGGCGTGAAGGTCGCCACGCAGACCCCACCGGTGAGGTCCGGGCAGCGGGTGATCTTCTGCTCGCTCGACGACGCGACCGGGGTGGCCGACACGACGTTCTTCGAGTCCGTGCACGACCGCTGCGCCGGGACGGTGTTCCACTCCTGGCTGCTCGTCGTCGAGGGCACCGTGCACCGCGCGGGCGCCCGGGGGGTGTCGGTCAACGCCGAGGCGGCCTGGGACCTGCGCGCGCTCATGGCCGCGTGGCGCGAGGGCACGCTCGACGCGGCGCTCGACGCCCCCGGCGGTGGGGGGCCGTCGCATCCGTCCTCCGCCTCCGAGAACAGCCTATTAGTCGGCTCCGGACGGACGCGCCGGCCCCCCTCGCCCGATGGGGCGCCGCGCAAGCTGTGGCATGCCTCGGGTGGCTCGGCGGGGGGTTAGCCTTGGCGGCGATGCGAACGCTCGTGGTCGGGGGCTGAGGCGTGGAGGGGATCCTCCACGTCGACATGGACGCCTTCTACGCTTCCGTGGAGGTGCGCCGGGATCCCGCGCTCGCGGGTCGGCCGGTCCTCGTCGGCGGCGCCGGCGGGCGCGGGGTCGTGGCGAGCGCCTCCTACGAGGCGCGCGCGTACGGCATCGGCTCGGCGATGCCGATGGCCCGCGCCCTGCGCCTGTGCCCGCACGCCGTGGTCATCAGCCCCGACTTCCCCGCCTACGCGCGCGTGTCCGCCGAGCTGCGCGATATCTTCCTGTCGGTGACCCCGCTCGTCGAGCCCCTGTCGCTCGACGAGGCGTTCCTCGACGTGGGTGGCGCCATGCGGCTGTTCGGCCCGCCCGTCGTGATCGGCGAGGGCCTGCGCCGGCGGATCCGCGAGGAGCTCGGCCTGCCCGCCAGCGTCGGCGTCGCCCCGAACAAGTTCCTCGCCAAGCTCTGCAGCGGCAAGGCCAAGCCCGACGGCTTGCTCCACCTGCCGGGCCACGAGGTCGACGGCTTCCTCGCACCCCTGCCGGTCCGCGACCTGTGGGGGGTCGGGGACGCGAGCGCCGCGCGGCTGGAGCGCTTCGGTCTGCGCACCGTCGGTGACCTGCGCACGGTGCCCCGCGCGACGCTCGCACGCATCCTCGGGCCCGCCGCCGCCGGGCACATCGCCGCACTGGCCCGCGGCGAGGACCCCCGCACCGTCGTGCCGCACGAGCCGGCCAAGGGCATGAGCGCCGAGGAGACCTTCGAGCGCGACGTCGACGACCCGGCGCGCCTGCGCACCGAGCTCCTTCGCCTCGCCGAGAGGGTCGCCCCGCGCCTGCGTCGCGCCGGGGTGTCGGCCCGCACGGTCACGCTGAAGCTGCGCTACGCGAACTTCTCGACGATCACCCGGTCGCGGACGCTCGCGGTGGCGACCGACCAGGCGACCGAGCTGCACCGCGAGGCCGTCGCTATGCTCGACGCCCTCCGTCTCGAGCGGGCCCGGGTCCGCCTCGTCGGGCTCGGTGCCACCAACCTCGTGCCCGGTGACGGCGCCCGCCAGCTCGGCCTGCTCGGCGACGACCGGTGGGACCCGCTCGAGCGCGCCGCCGACACCGCCCGAGCCCGGTTCGGCAACGACTCCGTCACCCGTGGGGCGCTGCTCTCCGACGGCTGACGGCGGCGCCCTGCACGCGCCCGCGGGGCTCACCCACCCGCCGAGCTCGTGACGTGCTCGTCTCGCCCCGGTCGGGCGGCCAGTGCGGAAAGGGCTCGTGCGCTCGGCGGTCGCTTGAAGCACAATCGACGGTGCTTCGTATACTGGGGAACCACCGACACCGCGGAGTGCGAATGCCTCTCTCCGACCGTGAGCAGCAGATCCTCTCCGACATCGAAGCGCGCCTTCGGGAAGAGGATCCGAAGTTCGCCAAGACCGTCAGCACCACGACGGTCTCGTCCCAGGCCCGCCGGCAGATCAAGCTCGCCGGCGTCGGGTTGGGGGTCGGCTTCCTGCTCCTGCTCTGCTTCATCATCGACATCTGGTTCGGTGTGGCGGGCTTCGCGCTCATGCTCGCCAGCGCGGTCTACGGCGGCAACATGCTGAAGCGCCTCGGACAGGGGCAGAACAACCGGCTCGGCGGCCAGCTGCGCGGCGGGTTCGACCGCTTCATGGAGGACAAGCGGGGCCGGGAGGACGAATCCCGCTGACGCGGGCGGCCGGAGCGGCCACCCAGCTCGTTCAGCTGCGGCGCAGCACGCGGCCGGCGCCCAGGCTCGCCGCACTCGCGGCCGTGGACACCCGTCCGCGGAGCTGGACACCGACACGGGCGGGAGCGGATCGCCCCTCGAGCAGGGACGCCCGCAGCACGTCGGCCGCGGCCTCGGCCTCGGCGGCCGCTGCGGCGGCCACCTGGGGGGCGTAGCGGGCTTCGGCCGCCCGGCCGCCGAGAGTGGCTGCCGCGATGGCGCCCTGGGGTCCCCGCGCCGCGCCGGCGAGGCGCTCCAGGTACTCCTGGTCGGTCTCCCAAGCCATGGCCCGCAGACCGAGGCCGCGCCCGATCCGCTCGACGCTCGCGCGGGCGGAGAGAACACGGTCGAGTGGCGGGGCTCCGCCACGGCGGCCGCGGGCCACGGCCAGCGCGGCGCCGACCCCCACGAGCGCCAGGAGGAGCGCGAGCGGCAGCCACCCGGCTCCCGTCTGTTCCTCGGCCGACGGCGAAGCCTGCTCTGATGCGGGGGCGGGCGCGGTCGCCTCCGGCTCGGGCCGCTGGGGGAGGAACTCCGCGTCGGCGGGGGTCTGCTCGAGGTCGACCATCTCCGCCGCCGCCTGCTGGGCGAGGGTCCGCGCCGGGACGAGGCTCTGCGTCGTCGGCGGGAGCAGGTTGCCGTCGCGCCGGGGTGTGGGCTCGAAGGACAGCCAGCCATAGCCGGGCAACAGCACCTCCACCCACGCGTGGGCGTGACCGTTCGTGACGACGTAGGGACCGTCCTCGCCGACCTGCTCGCCGGGCGTGAAGCCGACCGCAACCCGTGCCGGGACGCCGAGGGTGCGGAGCATGACCGCCATCGTGCCGGCGTACTGCTCACAGTAGCCGGCCCGGTTGGTGATGAAGGCGAGCATCGCGTCGCCACCGTGGCCCTGCTGCGGCTCGAGCGAGTACTCCCACCGGCCGCTCTGGAACTCGTCCTGGAGCGCCAGCGCCTTCTCGAAGGCCGTCTCGGCTCCCACGCCGTCGACGATCTCCCTCGCGAGCTGGGCCACCTCGGAGGGCACGTTCGGCGGCAGCGCGACGAGCTCGGTCGGCGGTGGGGCGTCGGGCGGCAGGGCAGCCGGGTCGGGATCGGGCAGCACCGCCTCCACCCGGTAGCGGTCACCCGGCTGCAGCGTCGCACCACGGTCGGTCGTGATGGTGGCGAGCCGCCGGTCGTACTTGAAGTCCTCGGTCCCCTGCCCCTGGACCATCCGGGGCTCGAAGGGGGCCGGCACGAGGACAGCTCCCGGCAGGTTCGCGACCTCCACCTCGACGTCGAGCCGTTCCCGCGCGGCGTGCACGCCGTCAGGCGCCAGCCGGCCGTCCCAGGACCGCACCGGCGTGCCGCGGATCCCCGCGTTCGTCCACTCGCCGTTGCGGCTGTACAGGTCCAGCGACGTCGTGCGCAGGTAGACCGGCCGCGGGGTGGTGACGCGCATGACCGGCCCGCGGTCCTGCGCGACGAGGCTGTGGCGGATCGTCACGATCGGGTTGGTGGTGAGGGTCGTCCCCCCCACCCCGCGCAGCTCGTACCACGGCGGCTGACCGAAACCCGGCAGGATTCCCGCGACGAGCACCCCCACGACGATGGCGACGGCCGCGATCACCACCCCCGATGGCAGCGCCGCCCTGGGAGAGCCCGCGGTCCGGAGGCTGCCGGACGCCTCCCGGCCCCACTGGCGGGCGTCGTCACCGGCCGACAGCAGCAGCACGAGCGCGGCGGCGGCGAGGAACGGCACGGTCCAGGGCGCCGCCGAGCCCTCGCCCACGGTGATGAGCAGCGGCACCATCCAGAGGCCGAGGGCGACGAGGACGCCCCTGACCGGCGACTCGAGGCGGAACACGAGCCCTTCGACCGCATGGGCGACCGCCCACACCCCGGTGACCGTGAGGAGCAGCAGCCCCGGCTCCGCGAAGACCGGTGCGGGGCGCGCGCCGATGAGCTCGACTCCCCGGGTCCACAGGCCGACGAAGGCGTCGAGCGTCGCGCCCGTCGGGACCAGACCGAGCACGGCCGTGTCCCGCAGGAAGGCCACGGTGACGAACAGCGCCCACCCGGCGGCGCTCGCGAGCAGCGCCGAGACCGGGCCCAGGCCGAGCCGGCGGGTGCCCCACACGAGCCCGACCGCGACGACCACCGCCCCGAGCACCGGCCGCAGAAAGCTCCAACCCAGGAACACCCGCCCGAGCGGCAGGCACGCGGCGAAGAGCAGCCCGAGCACCGCAGGCAGCAGCAGCTCAGCCGTGCGGTGCTCCGGCAGACGCGGGGGGGCGCCCTCCGCCCGCTCGGGCGGGACCGGCGAGGGCCCCGTCGCCGGCGGGACCGGGCGCGCCCGCAGGCCCGCGCTCATCCGCGCACCCCCGTGGCGGTGCGCCGGTTGGCGCTGACCAGGGCGGGCCAGGCGTCGGCGAGCGCGTCGCGCGGGCCAACCGTCACCGCCCTCCAGCCGGCACCGGTGAGCACCCGCGCGAGCTCCGCCGACCGGGACCCGGCGCCGCCCGTGCCGGGGGCGACGACGATCGCGAGCCTGCCGCTGAACCGCCGGCCGCACCCGATGAGGGCGCGCACGTCGGGATGTGCGCGGACCGGGCCGGACCCCGGGGGCGGGCAGACGATTGCGGCGAGCAGCCCGCCGGCCTCCGCGCCCCGCAGCCGTGACAGGGCCGGGCTGAGCCGCTCCACGTCGGAGGCATCGAGCTCGGCGAGGCGGTCGAGGAGCGTGTCGAGGCCGGCCGCCTGGGGGGCGTGCCCGTCCGCCTCGGTTCCGAGCCGCACGTCGTAGCGGCGCTCGGCGAGATGCGCGACCAGGCTGGCCGTGACCGACACCGCCTTCTCGAGCGTCGAGTCGGGCCCGGTCCCGTGATGGGCGCGCGCGCGGGTGTCGCAGAACAGCACCGCCTCGGGCTCCCAGGGCAGCTCCTGCTGGCGCACCATGAGGGTCGCGCGGTGCGCGGTCGACGGCCAGTGCACCTGGCGCAGGTCGTCGCCCGTGACGTACTCCCGCAGCGTGTAGAACTCGTCGCCGGAGGTGAACAGGCGGCGGCGGTCGCTCGCCTCCGACCCACGATGGTTGCCCCGCGTGATCCCCTCGCCGAGCACCTCGATGCGGGGCAGGACGAGCACCTCGTCCGTTCCCGGGTAGCGGCGCACCCGCTCGACGAGGCCGAACGGGTCACGGATGCGCAGGCTCAGCGGACCGACCGTGTAGCGGCCCCGGCTCTGCCCGGCCAGCTCGTAGTCGAACGACACCGTGCGCCCCGGAGCGAGCCCCGCGACGACGACGCGAGGCGGATCGGCGTCGTGCGGCGGGCGGAGGCCGTAGTGGCACTGGTCCTCGACAAGCAGGAGCGACGAGGGCAGCCACGAGTCGCTGCGCAGCTCGAGGCGCACGTCGGTGCGCGCCCCGGCCGGCAGCCGGGCGCTGCCGACGACACGGCGAGCGGCGACCGTGGCCGTCGACAGCCACACCGCGAGCCCGGCGACCCCGACGAGCGCGCCGCTCGAGGCGGCCACGACGAACAGCTCAGGCAGGCCCAGCGTGCGGCCGAGCCCCCACAGCAGGACGCTGGCGACGACGAGGGAGATCCCGCGAGCCGTCACGGGTGTCGCCCGCCCCCGCCCACCATCGTGGACATCCTCACCGCCCCGCGGGGATCGGCACCGAGGAGAGCAGCTCGCCGAGGACCTCGGCCACCGCCGCGTCACCGTCCGCCGCCCCCGGCGCCAGGATGAGCCGGTGAGCGAGCACCGGCTGGACGAGACGCTTCACGTCGTCGGGGACCACGTAGTCGCGCCCGGCGAAGGCGGCCAGTGCGCGGCTCGCGCGCAGCAGGGCGAGCGAGGCGCGGGGGGAGGCCCCGAGCTCCACCGCAGGGTGCACGCGCGTCGCCCGCACGAGGTCGACGATGTAGCGCTTCAGCGGGTCCGCGACGTGGACGGTCCGCGCCGCCGCCACCATCGCGGCGATCTCCTGCGCCTCGGCGACCGGCTGGAGCTCGGCGAGCCGGTCGCCGTCCCCGTGGACGTCGAGGATCTCGAGCTCGGCCTCCACGGACGGGTAGCCCACCGACAGCCGCATGAGGAAGCGGTCGCGCTGCGCCTCGGGCAGCGGGTAGGTGCCCTCGAGCTCGATGGGGTTCTGGGTGGCGATGACCATGAAGGGCACTGCGAGCTCGTAGGTCGTGCCGTCGACGGTGACCTGGCGCTCCTCCATGGCCTCGAGCAGCGCCGACTGCGTCTTCGGCCCGGCCCGGTTGATCTCGTCGCCGAGCACGACGTTCGCGAAGACGGCGCCCGGCTTGAACTCGAAGTCCCCGTGCTCCTGGTTGAACACCGTGACGCCGGTGATGTCGCTCGGCAGGAGATCGGGGGTGAACTGCACCCGCCGGACGCTGCAGGCCAGAGAGCGGGCGATGGCCTTCGCGAGCAGGGTCTTGCCGACCCCCGGGATGTCCTCGATCAGCAGGTGGCCCTCCGCGAGCAGGGCGACGAGCGCGAGACGGACGACCTCGGGCTTGCCCTCGACGACCGACTCGACGTTGCGCTCGATCCGCTCGTAGGCCCGGGCGAGGTGGGGGATGTCGGGCCCCGCCTTGCGTCTCGTCGCCACCGATGGTCCTCTCAGGGTGTCGCGGTCGTGCACGTGCCCCGCACGGTGAGCCGCGCGACCGGTTGCCCTACTGTAGCCCGCCACCCCCCGCCGGTTCCGTTGGCCGACTGGCGACCTGGCGCCCCGCGAGCCGCCCCCGAGCGGTCGCCAAAGCCTACGACGGGGGGTCGCAAGGTCAGAGGCGCGCCGCCAGCCTTTCGTGCTGCGCCCAGTGCCCCGCCGGCGCGAGGCCGCGGAACGTTGACGCCCACGTCAGGGCGTTACCATGCGGCCGGATGACCGAACAACGGCTGGCCGCGGACGAGGCGGCGCGCTCCCGGGGCGAGCGCACCGCGCAACGATTGCGGGAGGCCGCCCGCGAGGCCTTCGCCGAGCTCGGCTGGCAGGCCACCCGCGTGGAGGACATCGTCAAGCGCGCGGGCGTGTCCCACGGCACCTTCTACACCTACTACGAGAACAAGACCGCCGTGCTCGCCGCGCTCGTGCGCGACAGCGAGGCGGCGTTCTCCGCGCTCGCGGCCGCGCCCTGGAAGGCCGACGACGTCCGGGGCGCACTCGAACGGGTCATCGGCGGGTTCCTCGAGCGCTACCGGGCCGATGCGGTCATCATGCGCACCTGGCTGCAGGCCGCCCGTGACGAGCGCGGCTTCTCGAGCCTCTACGTCGAGTCCCGGGCGCTGTTCGTCGACCGGGTCGCCGAGCACGTGGCCGCGGCGGTCGCCGCCTCCGGACGCGACGCCGTGCCACCCGCCCGCACTGTCGCCTCGTCCCTCGTCGCGATGGTCGAGCACTTCGCCTACTGCTGGCTCGTCCTCGGCGAGGAGCACGCCGCCGCCGACGTCGTCGACTCGCTCGTGCTCGTGTGGGGCTCGACGCTGAACGCGCTCGCCGGGTTCGAGGTCGTCGACCTCGCCCCGAGCGGCTCCCCCGGCGGGGGTTGAGGCCCGCCCCCTTCCCATCGGGCGGGAAACGCCACGATGCTACAGTGGCGACGCTGTCGACCGGGAGGTGAACGTGGGCCCGTCCCTGGGGACACCAGTCGGGGCGTGCGGCGTCGAGCCGCGACGTGAGCCGACGTCCCTGACCTCCCCACCCGCCGCGGCGGCGGGTGGGTCGAACGGCCACGCCTGCGCCGCCCACGACGCCCTCGCGCATGAGGAGGAGGACGCCGGCGAACCCGGCGTACGCCGCGTCGCCGCGTCCCCCGGCAGGGCCGCGAAGGTCCTCGTCCTCAACGCGACGATGGAGCCGCTCTGCGTCGTGCCCGCGCGCCGCGCGATCGTGCTGGTCCTCACGAGCAAGGCCGACGTCGTCCACGCGAACGGTCACCGGTTCCGGTCCGCGTCGCTCGACGTCGCCGCCCCCTCCGTCGTGCGGCTGCGGCGCTTCGTGCACGTGCCCTACCGCCGCCGCGCGGCGCTCAGCCGGCGGGGGGTGTTCCTGCGCGACGACTACCTCTGCCAGTACTGCGGCCGCGCCGCGGAGAACGTCGACCACGTCGTGCCGCGCAGCCGCGGCGGGGCCCACGAGTGGGAGAACGTCGTCGCCGCCTGCCGCCGTTGCAACGGCCGCAAGCGCGACCAGACGCCCGCCGAGGCCAGGATGACCCTGCGGCGGATGCCCTACGCTCCCCGCGCCGAGTTCTGGCTGATCGTGGCCGTCGGCAGGGTCGAGCCGCACTGGCACGCCTACCTCGGTGACCTCCTGACGGGTTGAGGTCGTCGAGCGGGCCCAACCTCATCGTCATCGGGGCGATGAAGTGTGGCACGAGCGCCCTGCACCGCCTCCTCGACCGGCACCCGCAGGTCGCGATGTCGCGACCGAAGGAGCTGAACTTCTTCTTCGGCCCCGCGCGGGGGCCGGCTGACGGCGACTGGACCCCGCAAGGCAACTGGCACCGGGGCGAGGACTGGTACGCGCGCCACTTCCCCGCCGACGTGCCGGTACGGGGGGAGTCGTCTCCCGGCTACACGTCGCCGGACCACCCCGAGAGCGCCGGGCGCATCGCCATGCTCCTTCCCGACGCGAGGCTCGTGTACCTCGTCCGCGACCCGATCGTGCGGGCCGTCTCGCAGTACCGCCATCACCGCCGGGAGGGCGGCGAGCCGCGACCGCTCGAGGAGGCGCTGCTCGACCCCGCGAGCCAGTACCTCGCGCGCAGCCGCTACGCCGAGCGCCTCGACCCGTTCCTCACCCGCTTCCCCCGTGAGCAGATCGCGGTCGTCGCCACGGAAGACCTCCGCCGGGCTCCCGGGCGGACCCTCGCCCGGCTGTTCGCGTTCGCCGGTGTCGATCCGGGCTTCGGCGCGCACGCGGTCGCCGAGCCGGCCGGCGCGCCGGATCCCCTCGACGTCGACCCCCGCCTGCGCGCCCGGCTCGCGGCCGAGCTCCGCGACGACGTCGCGCGCCTCCGGGCGCTCGTAGACGCCCCGTTCGCGGACTGGTCGCTCTAGAGACCCCGGACACCCTCCCGGCGCAGGCCGCCCGCCGACCCCGACTTCCCCACGGGCGGGCTGGACGCGCCCGGGAGCCTGCGCTTTGGCGCGACGGGGCGCCATGTAGCGCAGGGGTGTGACGGTGTGGTTGACGGGTGGGAGAAAGTGGTGCATGGTGGGGGACTATGGAGGCCGAGGGAACAGCCGGCCCGGTAGGGACGATGTTCCTCGGCGAGTACCGGCACACGCTGGACGCAAAAGGACGCGTCATCCTGCCGTCGGCGTTCCGGGCACAGCTGCAGGAGGGACTGGTGATGGCGTTCGGGCTCGACAACTGCCTCACCGTGCACCCACTCGACGAGTGGACACGGGTCATCGAGAACCTCCGCACGCTGCGCTCCACCGACCGCCGGGAGCGCATGTTCGCGCGGATGATGACCTCCTCGGCCCACTCCGACGCGCTCGACCGCCAGGGGCGCGTCACGATCCCGGCCCGGCTGCGCGAGTACGCCTCGCTCACCAAGGACGTGACGGTGGTGGGCGCCGACGCCCGCCTGGAGCTCTGGGACACCGACCGCTGGGAGCGCTACCGCGAGCAGGGCATGGCGGACTTTGCGAACACCGAGCAGCCGTTCAACCCGGGAGGGCTCTTCTGATGGACCTCGTCACGGAGAACCAGGAGCAGCGGCTCGCGGCGCTCGAGCGGGTCGTGAGCGCGCCCGCGGTCGAGAGCCCCGGCCTCGCCCGGGAGCTCGCCGCGACCGCGCTGCTCTTCCTCTGCCTCGTGGGCTCGGTCGGCGCCGCGCTCGCCGTCGTCCTCGGTGCCCTGTGGCTGTTCAGCTAGCCCCCGCGCGGCCCGTGACCGCCCCGCACGAGCCGGTGATGGTCGACCGGGTGGTCGACCTGCTCGCCGTGCCCGGCGACACGCCGGCGGTCCTCGTGGACGCAACCGTCGGGGCCGCCGGCCACGCCGCGGCCCTGCTCGCGGCGAGCGGTCCCGCGACGACCCTCGTCGCCTTCGACCGCGACCCCGACGCGCTCGCGCTCGCCGGCCGGCGCCTGGCCGCCTACGGCGAGCGCGTCCACCTCGTGCACGCCGGCTACGACGAGCTGTCCGCGCACCTGACGCCGATCCTCGCACGCCGCGGCCCCCTGCTCGGCGTGCTCTACGACCTCGGCGTCTCCTCCATGCAGATCGACCGCCCCGAGCGAGGCTTCTCGTTCCGCTCGCCCGCGCCCCTCGACATGCGCATGGACCCGACCGCCCCGCTCACGGCCGCGGACCTCGTGAACAGCACCCCGGGCGACGAGCTCGCCGGCCTCATCCGCCGCTACGGCGAGGAGCGCCACGCGCGCCGCATCGCGCGGGCGATCGCGCGTGCCCGCCCCCTCACCACCACCACCGAGCTCGCCGAGGTCGTCGCCGCGGCGGTCCCCGCGCAGGCCAGGCACACCCGCGTCGACCCGGCGACGCGGACGTTCCAGGCGCTGCGCATCGCGGTCAACGACGAGCTCGGCCGGTTCGGCGCCTCCCTTCCCCAGGCGCTGGACCTGACGGCACCGCCCGCCGCGGAGCACCGCGGTGGGCGCGTCGCCGTCCTCAGCTACCACTCCCTGGAGGACCGCATCGCCAAGCGGCTCCTCACGGACGCGGCCACCGGCTGCATCTGCCCACCGGACCTGCCGGTGTGCGGCTGTGGCCGCGTCCCTCGCTTTCGTCTGCTCGTCCGCGGGGTCGAGCGCCCGTCACCGCCCGAGCTGGCCCGCAACCCGCGTGCCCGGTCCGCGAAGCTGCGCGCCGCCGAGAAGCTGCCCGAATCGGAGTAGCCATGTCCGCCCTCGCCTCCTCCCAGGCCCGTCCCGACGCCCGCCGGCCACGGCCCGCTCCGCCGCACGCGGCGAACCCCCGTCTCCGCGTGGTGGAGCGCCGCCGCCGTCCCGGGCGCCTCGTCGCGGGGATCCTCGCGGTGGCGGTCCTCGGCATCGTCGGGGTCGTGAGCGTGTCGGCGCTGGCGGCCGAGGCGGCCTTCGACGCCCGCGCGCTCCAGGCCGAGGTCGCCGACCTCTCACTGCGCTACGAGGAGCTGACCGCCGACGTGGCGACGCTCGCGGCGCCCGAGCGCATCCTCCGGGTGGCCGAGGAGGAGCTCGGGATGGTGCCCGCTTCCTCACCCGCCTTCCTCGTCACCGACAGCGGGGGGCCCGCCGCCTCCTCCACCGACCTGCACGACCGGATCAAGCCCGTCCTCGGCGAGTAGCCGGTGGTCGCCGCCCCGCCGCGCCGAGCGGCTGCCCCCGGGCGCCCGCCCGCACGCGGGCGCCCGGGGG